>DAISLF010000056.1:0-6229 GCA_036820585.1 Candidatus Peribacteria bacterium
ACCTTGCCGTGTGATGCGCAGAAAGCCGAGCGCAACGGCTTCGCGGATCGCGGGTGCGATGGCATGGCGCTCGATGCCGTATTTTTGGAAGTCGGCAAAGGTTACGCACAACCCGTCGCCTTGGTAGCCGCCGTGGTGGCGCAGTTCAATGGCGACGCGGTCGAGCACCCTACGCGCCGACAGGCTGAGCACCCGCCACGCCGGACTTTCCACCAATCATCACCTCTATCTCTCGGCTTTTCCCGGCGCCGTGGAAGCATGGGATTTTTCAGGCTTCGATGCCGTCGTGTCCTTTTCCTCCGCCTTCACGCACGGCATCATCACCAATTGCGCTCCGCGGCACCTGTGCTACGTGCACTCGCCCGCCCGCTATCTGTGGGACCGCACGCACGATGTGCTGGCGCGCGCCGGGCAGCGGCCTCTGGGCCCGCTGAAGCGCTGGCATCTGTCGCGCACGTTCCACAAGCTGCGCATCTGGGACAGCGAAGCCGCCGACCGTCCGGATATGCTGCTGGCGGCATCCAAAACCGTGCAGCGCAGAATCGAACTCTATTGGCGCAGAGAAAGTGACGTGCTGTATCCGCCGGTCAACGATTCGTGGCTGCGAGAAGAAAGCAGCAAGATGCAAGAAAGAAGCAAGCCTGCTCCGTATTTTTTGATTGTCTCGACGCTCGTTCCCTACAAAAGGATCGAGCTCGCCATCGAGGCCTGCAATGCGCTGCAAACTCCCCTCACGATCGCCGGCGACGGTCCGGCACGCGCGCATCTGCAATCCATCGCCGGCCCCACCGTCCGGTTCGTGGGATATCAAACGGATGCGCAGCTTCGCGAGCTCTATACCCGCGCCCGCGCGACGATTTTCCCCGGCGAAGAGGATTTCGGCTTGGTCCCGCTCGAGTCGCTGGCGTGCGGCACGCCCGTGATCGCCTACCGTGGCGGCGGCGCTCTGGAAACACTGACGGACAAAACCGCGGCGTTCTTCGATGAGCCGACAAGCGCTTCTCTGAGGGATACCCTGCGAACATGGGATTCAACGTCTTTCCAAGAAACAGATTGCCGTCAGCGGGCCGAGCATTTTTCGCAGGCGCAATTCAAAGCGGGACTCCATAAAGCCCTGGAGACTTTGCTGCAAAACTAGACCGTTGCATTGTGAGGCTCTGCTCTTTGCTCTACGCTTCCCGCGATGAAGAAATGGGCAGCTGCCGCCGGCATCGTCTGTACGCTTCTGCCGTCTCTGGCCTCGGCCCAGGTGATCAGTCTCGCGCCGTCCCAGCCGGCCGTGCGCACGCTGCAACATGTCAGCCGTCGGACGCTGCGTAAGCAAATGCAGGCGCTCTTCGATGCGCGCGCCACGATGCGCGCCGAGAGCGATATTCCTTTGAAAAGCGTCTACCAAAGCAGCGACTACAACCTGAGCATCCGTTATCCCGATCAGTGGCAGCAAAAGGAGCTGCAGCAGAAATCGGACAATCTGACTCTCCTCGTCATGTTTCTCTCACCGCTCGAGGGCGCGGATACCGTGCGCGAGAATGTGAACGTCGTCATCGAAGATACTGCTTCCACTCCCGTCTCGCTTCAGCAGTATTCCGCGCTCGGCATCCAGAAGGAAGAGGCGTTCTTCACGTCGTTTCATCTGTTCGATTCCGAGGATGTGACGATCGCCGGCCGTCCCGCGCACCGGGTGACCTATACCGCCACCTTCCAGCGCCAGACGCTCAAATTCCGCCAGGTGTGGATGCTGCGCGGCACGCAAGCATTCGTCTGGACCTTCGCGGACACGCCGGAATTTTTCGATGCGCATGTGGGGATCTTCGAGCGGATGCTGGGGACACTCACGATGTGATGAAAGGCTCAGATCAGGACAGACTCCTGAACCGGGAAGCACTCATTCGGCGCGCGGTATACAAACAACAACAGGGAAGTTCACCGCTGCTTCTTTATGCGAAGAGTCCCGCCTGCGCCCCTTCCGGCAGCCGCCGTCCCAATTTTTCATAGGCTTTTCGAGTCGCCATCCTGCCCTTGGGCGTGCGCTGGAGGTAGCCTTGCTGGAGCAAGAACGGCTCGTACACGTCTTCGATGGTTTCCTCTTCATCCGCCAGCACGGCCGCGATGGTGGAGAGTCCCACCGGTCCGCCGTTGAACATATCGACGATGGCTTCGAGGATGCGGCGATCGGTGGCATCGAGGCCGTCTTCGTCTATATCCAAAGAATGCAATGTCTCATCCACGCTTGCGAAATCGATGGAGCCTTGTCCGCGCACGGAGGCGAAATCGCGCACGGCGCGGATAAGCCGGTTGGCGATGCGAGGCGTAGCGCGGCTGCAACGCGCGATGCGCAGCGCCGCTTTCGTTTCGAGCGTCATCTGCAGCAACTGCGCACTGCGCTCCACGATCAGCTGCATCTCGGGCACTTCGTAGAAGCTCAGCTTGAAGTGATGGAGGAAGCGATCGCGCAGCGGCGCGCTCATGGAGCCCGCCTTGGTGGTGGCGCCGATGAGCGTGAAGGGTTTCAAATGCAAACGCATCGACCGCGCCGTGGGACCTTTGCCGATCACGAGATCCAGCGCGTAATCCTCCATGGCGGCATAGAGCATTTCCTCCACCACCGGGCGCAGGCGGTGAATCTCGTCGATGAAGAGCACATCGCCCTCCTGCAGATTGCTCAGGATAGATGCCAAGTCGCCCGGCTTCTCCAGCGCCGGACCGCTCGTGATGCGGATTTGCGCGCCCATTTCGCGCGCGATGATGTGAGCGAGCGTCGTTTTGCCAAGACCCGGCGGACCATGCAAGAGCGCGTGACCCAGCGGCTCCTTGCGCGCCTTGGCCGCTTGGATATGCATCAGCAAATGTCCTTTGATTTTCGTCTGCCCGACGTACTCGCTCAGAGCCTTGGGCCGCAGCGATTGCTCGAACACCGGCGTATCGCCGGCCGTAGCGCCAGGCTGCGTCATCGGAAGCGTGGCGGAGGAATCACGCTGAAGAACCATGGCAAAAGAGTAGCAGAAGGGCGGACGCTTGCTCGACGAATCAGACAGGTATTTCGTATTTTGCATGTCCTATTGGGTATGCTGCCACGAACGCGCTTTCCTCCCATGCTCAATACCATATACACAATGCCGCCGACGCCCGCTATAATTTCGCCCATGTCGTTCAACGAAAAAATCCTCGTCACGGTCGGCTTCCTTGTTCTCCTGCTCATCATCGGGACGATGGATGGTCTCATCACGCATCCCACGAATCACCTGCTGACGGTTGCGGATACTGGAGACGCCAACCCTCCCATAGACACGACCTCTCCCGCACAGACTGCTACCACGGGCACGGGAACCATGGGCGTGCAGCGTCAGGACGGGCCCAATGTCTTTGATGTGCTCAACGCGCAGACGATCGTGACGGAAACCACGCAGGAAGAGAGCCTCATCCAGAAAATCGTCCCGTCCGACGTGGCTCTGGAGTCGCGGGTGCTCCTGAAGAATAACGACCGCATCGCATTCTTCTCCTGGATCGAGACATCCAAAGTGAAGGACTACTTCCTCGCCCTGAAGGAAGCGCTGCACGCATCTTTCTCGAGCGACCTGCGCGACTTGGTGGATGAAAACCAGCAGCGCGACGGCAAGCCGGTGCGCGACGTGCTGAGCTTCCTGGATCCGGCCATCCACGAGGATCGTCTCCTCTTCGTCCGTGTCCGGCAGCGCTTGTATGAATTCCATGTTGCGCCGGGCAAAGAGCAGGATGTGCAAAGTTTGATGGATGCGTTGACAGAATAACGTGCGTTCGTTTCTCGTTATTTGTGTAAACCAGAAACTACAAACGAACAAACGAAAAACCATGTCTGATTCAAGGATAAACTTCCATTGACCCATTTCTCCCCTTTCCCTACACTGCCGCAGCTATGGCAAAAACTGTCAAGAAAGTCATCAAAGTGCAGACCCGCGGCGGACAAGCGAATCCCGCGCCACCGCTGGGACCCGCGCTCGGCCAAGCAGGAGTAGACATCAATATGTTCTGCACCAAATTCAATGCGCAGACGCAGAATATGAAGGGACAGCTCGTACCGGTGCAGATCACCGTTTACGACGACCGCAGCTTCACATTTATCGTGAAGCAGCCCGCCGCTTCCACTTTGCTGAAGGAAGCTGCCAAGATCGAATCCGGCAGCGGCGAACCCAATAAGAAAAAGGTCGGCAAGATCACGAAGGACCAGCTGCGCAAAATCGCAGAGCGCAAGATGCCGGATCTGAACGCCAACGATATCGCGCAAGCCGAGCTCATCATCGCGGGTACCGCGCGGAGCATGGGAATCACGATTGAGTGAGAGCAGACTTTCACTCATCTTCTCGTAGAAGAAGAGGAGAGCAAAGAGATCAAGGAAAGATATTTTTGAAGTCCTTGAAATCGTCGATCTCTTTGCTCTCCTCGATCTCTTTTTCCTTGCATCTTTCCCTCTCCCTGCGTTCTTTGTTTCATCTGCTTCGCGCCTCTCGCGCAATCCATTTCGCGTGCATCCCCACGCTCTCGTTCGCTACGCTACATTCCACTCTTCCTTCCGACTTATGCTGCAACCATTGCTCGGTCTGGGAATCGTGGGTGCGATCTGGAGCATTGCGCTCCCGCTCATGATCCTGCAGATCTTCGCGCTTCTCTTTCTGCCAAGCCTGATGGTACCGGGTGCCAAACCTTCGCTGGTGGCGATGTCCGTCTACTGCTATCTGCTGCAGCTCATCGGTCTCATCATGATGACGGCGGGCGGTCTGCCGGCGCTGGAAGGCGTTCTCGAAAAAATCGTCGTCGGCCATGATCGTTTCTCCACCGAGATGTACCTTGCGATGCTGATCCTCTTCGCCGCGGGCGGACTCACGTTCCTCTGGCATGAGCACATGGCTCTCACCATTGACCACGCCTCGCGCCGCGTGTGCGCCGTCATTTTCAGCGGTTCGCTGCGTCTCATCGGGTATCTCCTCTGCGTCTTTTCGGCGGTGTCGTTTCTTCTCATGATGCTTCTCATGCCAGGCAGCATGCATGCCATCTCGGGTCTCCTGCCGACACTCCTCTTCCTCTACGGATTGCTGCTCCTGTGGTGCACCCGCCCGTCGGCGACTCCCTTGCTTACTCAGACATTCTTCTCCAAAAAACCATCGAGCGAGAAGAAAGCCCCGACCAAGAAAAAGAAGTAAGTCTGCTTCCAACATGAGCTCCATACTCTTTTTTGTCTGTCATGCTGAGTAGATTCACTGGTCGAACTTCGATACGCCTGCGCTGAGGCTGCGGCTACTCAGTATGACATGGTGAACCGCATCGAAGCACTGCAATGCCGCCAGTAGGCTGCATACTTTTATGCATTCGGACCTTGCAAAACTCCCCAAGACATATTGCATTGCGCTTTGGGGTACCTCATACTCTCCCGGCTTACGTGGGAGCCCTTCGATCTGCTCAGGGCGCCCGCACCACGTTCCCCCCTTCACTATGGCATCCAAAGCCACCCCGCTGGCCCGGCGCATGGGCAAAAAATACGCAGAGCGCAAGGCGCTTGTGATGAAGACTTCGTATCCGGTGTCCGAAGCAGTCGAGCTGCTCACAAAGCTCAGCACGACAAGCTTTGACGGTGCCGCGGAGGTCCATATCCGCATCAATGCCGATACCACCCAAGCCGACCAGCTCGTGCGCACCACCGTGAGCATGCCGCATGGAACCGGCAAGACGCTGCGCATCGCCGCCTTCGTGCCCGATGACATGATCGACGAAGCCAAGAAAGCCGGCGCGGACCTGGTGGGCAACGAAGACCTCATCAAGCAGATCGAAGAAGGCACGATCGACTTCGATGTCGCCGTCGCCGTCCCCCGTCTCATGAAAGATCTCGGCAAAGTGGCCAAGACGCTCGGCCAGAAAGGACTGATGCCGTCGCCCAAGGCGGGCACCGTCACCGAGAAAATCGCAAAGGCCATCGAGGAGCTCAAGCGCGGCCGCATCGAATGCAAGATGGACAAGCAGGCCATCATCCACACGATCTTCGGCAAGATTTCTTTCGGCCCGAAAAAGCTTGAGGAGAACTTGGAGGCGCTTCTGCAAGCCGTGAAAGAAGCGAAGCCCGCGGGCATCAAAGGCGAGTACATCATGAGCGTCATCATCGCGCCGACGATGGGCCCGAGCGTGAAGGTGCAGTTTTGAACGCAGGAAAGTGAAGAACTACCGGCAAAGCCGGTAGCTTCGGAAGAGCCCCTGCAAGGGGCTG
>DAISLF010000057.1:0-2522 GCA_036820585.1 Candidatus Peribacteria bacterium
CAGACTGGAAGCGGTGCAGGTGATGCTGGTATTCCGACAGTGGCTTCTGCGCCGAAAGAAGAAGGCGGAGAAGAAAGCCGCCTGATCGTTTGGGGAGCTATGCGCGCGGGAACCGTTTTCGCAGCCAGGCGGCCGCGGCGTCGTTGTCCGCTTGCTTGAGACCGTGACCGCTTTGCTCCCAATGTTCCGTCACATCGGCTCCCGCTTCGCGCAGCAGTGCGATCAATTTCTTCGTCTGCGACGGATCGATGACCGTATCGCTCTCGCCGCCTGCCACAAAGACCGGCAGGCCGGAAAGATCGGGGAGAGGATCGGGCGCGAGCGGTAGGGCGGGGCGCAGGAGGATCGCGCCGCGCAGAAGACGTGATTCGAGCAGAAGAAGCGCGGCAGCCATAGTGGCGCCGTTGGAATAGCCGACCGCGACGAATTTGTGAGGCAAATCGTGCGCTTGAGCCGCGCTGCGCACGAAGGCGGCGAGCTCCGCGGCTCGCTCGCGTATATCTTTTTCGTCGAATACGCCGGGAGAAAGTCTGCGGAAAAAGCGGCTCATGCCTTCTTCCAACACTTTGCCGCGCGGGCTCAGAAACGCGCTGCCCGGTGCGATCTCTTGAGCGAGCGCAATCAAATCCGTTTCCGATCCGCCCGTGCCGTGCAGCAGCAAGAGGGGCGGTTTGCCTGGTTGGCCCGGGACGAAATGATGGATGAACGACGGCTCGATGGAGAGCGCTTTGCCGTGCTCGTGTTTCGCGGGACGAAGCGACAGCGGCGGGAGCGCCTTCACGATCTCGTCGCGCGCGGGCTCCAGCCAAATGGGCAGCTTGAGTTCCGTTCCGAGCGTTTCCACGGATTCATCCACGCTGAATCCGGGAGGATCCGTGGCGATTTCCAGCAGCACGCCGCCCGGCTCGTGGAAGTAGATCGAACGGAAGTAGCGGCGATCCAAGATGGGGCTGATGTTATATTGCAGTGCCGCGATCTTCTCGTGCCAGATCTTCTGCTCGTCATCCGTGGGGGTGCGCAGCGCCACATGGTGAATGGTGCCCGCGGCGATGGTGCCTTTCCAAAAATCCGGCACGCAGCGGATGCCGAGAATCGAGCCGGGCCGGTTTGCATCGCAGGAAAAGCCGTAATAATTGCCCTCATTGCCCGTGCTTTGGAATCCGAGCGTTTGCGTGAGGAGCTGCGCCGTTTTTTCGTAGCCGTCTTCGCAGAGCGTCACCGAATGCAGGCCGCGGATGGCATGCTGCGTGGGAATCTCTCCTTCGCCCTGGCCCAAGCGCGCATCGTCGCAGGCGATGAGCTCCAGCAGCAATCCGTCGGGATCGTGAAATGTGATGACCGTGTCGCCGAAGCGTTGCGCCGGTTTCTCGTACGCGATGTGCTTTTGCATGAAACGCTCCAGCCAATAGCCCAGTGAATCGCGCGGGATGGAAAAAGCGACGCTCAATGCCTGCCCGATGCCCGCCCGTCCCCGTCGCGCGCCCGGCCAGGTGAAGAAGGTGAGGATGGTGCCCGGGTCGCCGGTCTCATTGCCGTAGTACAAATGATACGTGGAGGGATCGTCGAAGTTCACGGTCCACTTCACCAAACGCAGGCCGAGCATGCGTGCGTAGAAATCCAGATTCTGCTGCGGATCACTTGCGATGGCGGTGACATGATGGAGGCCGGGGATCGTCATGCGAGTCATGATGTCCGTCCGCCCTGGAGAGGGCAACTGTTAGAGAACGATTCAAGATGGAAAAGATTTCAAGGAGCAGCGCAGACGCATTCAACGCACCGTCTCATGGCTCCTGCCTGTCAGTCCTTTCGGCCTTTAGGCGTTGTTCCTCTTCGCCGCAGGAGAGGAGGAAGTATATACTCCCGGCGTCGGAAACTTTCCCCATTGAGTGCTCCTATGATGAAGAAATCCGAAGCCATCTTTGGCGTCGTCCGCATTCCATTGGATGCGGTGGCGGTGTTCGCGGCGCTGCTCCTGAGCTACCGTCTGCGGCAGGCGAATATCAGCTTCTTCCCGCACCAGCTGCGCGACATCGCGGGCACGCTGCCGCCGCTGCCGTATTATGTCTCGCAGTTCATCGCGCCGAGCATCATTGCGTTTCTGTTCCTGGGCGCGCTCCTGGGTCTCTACACGCTGCGTTCGACTCTCAGTGCGTGGACGGAAGCGGGACGCGTATTCATCGCCACGGCGCTCTGGCTGGTGCTTGTCATCGCGTGGTATTTTCTGGTCGCGCAGCAGCTTTTCTTCTCGCGCGCACTCCTGCTCTATGCAGTCTTCTTCATCGCGTTTTTCGTGCTCATCGGCCGCGTGTCCATCACGCTCGTGCAGCGGGCGATGCTGCGTGCGGGCGTGGGGCGCAGAGTCGTCGTGTCCGTCGGGGAGCGCGCGCTCGCGGAGACGGCGCGCCTCACCCTGGAGCATGATGATCATTACTGGTACCTGGGACACGTGCCCGATCTGGGTGCGCTCAAGCGGCTGGCGCACCAGCGGGTGATCGATCTCGTGCTCCAGACCGATCCCGATC
>DAISLF010000057.1:2532-6160 GCA_036820585.1 Candidatus Peribacteria bacterium
CAGTCTGCCGCCCGTGCTGGCCGATGTGCCGCACTTGCTGCGCGTGGAACGATTGGGACTTCTGCCGCTCGTGCAATTCCAGCCGACGCCGCTCGATGGCTGGGGGAGAGTGGCCAAGCGGCTCTTCGATATCGTCGGCAGTCTTCTTTTGCTTCTCGTGCTCTCGCCGGTTTTTCTCCTGATCGCACTCGCCATTTTTCTTGATGGCGGCATGCCGATCCTGTATGTGTCGAAGCGCATGGGCGACAAAGGGCGGCGCAAGATCGGCGTCTACAAATTCCGTTCGATGGTCCCCGATGCCGATAGGCGCAAGGAGCAATTGGTGCGCTTGAACCATCGCCGCGACGGTCCGCTCTTTAAAATCCGCAATGATCCGCGCGTCACGCGCGTGGGGAAATTCCTGCGGCGCTGGACGCTCGATGAATTGCCCCAGCTCTTCAATGTGCTGCGCGGCCAGATGTCGCTCGTGGGTCCGCGACCGCATCTGCCCGAAGAAGTGGAACGCTACTCGCTCGAGCAACGGCGCGTCTTCGCCGTGCGTCCGGGCGTCACGGGCTACGCCCAGATCTCGGGCCGGTCGGACTTGAGCTTCGAGGAGGAAGTGCGCCTCGATTTGCAGTATATCGAGGAATGGTCGCTCCTCCTGGATCTCTGGATTCTCTGGCGGACCTTCTTCGCCGTTTTATCGAAAAAAGGAGCAGATTGATCGATATATTGGCGAGCAGAAGAGAGAATATAGCTATTGACATAATTACATATTAGTAACATAATAATATAGCCGCATCAAGGCAGCCAGAAGCTCAGTTGGTTGCCACATTGGTGTGGCACGCTGTTCCTTCGGGTTACAAACGGAGAAGAAAATGAAGAACATGGCGTCCTTTGTTTGTGCAATCGTTATGATTGCGGTGGTCATCGCCAGCATCATGAAGGTTGCGTCTCTGGGTGAAGAAGCCCAGGGAAAGTTTGAGGCCGTCAGCACGGCCTTCAATTACTCCGGCAAGTAACTGCGGAGCAGCAAACCCCCGTCGCAGGACGGGGGATTCATTTTGTACTTCATTCATATCCGTAGTGCAGAGCCATGGCTTTCCTTTCCGAGATGAAATCAAAACATCGTCATTTGGCCCGGCACATCTTTTTCTTTTTGCTCCTTCTTTTTCTTCGGCTTCGTGGGTTTCTTTGCCGTCTTCGGTGCGAGAACCGGCGCTTGCGTCTCCAGATCATCGGAAAAATTCTCCAGGTAGGCGCGTACTTTTTTGCCGTACTCTTTGCTCCAGATGCGTTCATCCATCACGCGCACGTCGCCTGTGGCGGTACGGAAGCGCGCGAAGGTGCGTAGTATGCGGAAGAGGCGATGGAGCACGCGCGGCAGTGAGTATTCCCCAAAGGGATCATTGTAATGCTGCGACCGCCGGCTGATGACCGGATGCGACGGATGATCGAACGGCAGCGTTTTGATGAGGAGATGATCCACCAGGTTTGCCGGCAGCTCGATGCCCTCAAACATCCAAGGAGTCAGCAGCCACAGCGCCGGAGCTTTGGCCGCCGTGAACTCCGCCTGCATGCGGCCCTGCCCACCGCCGATGCCCTGGCAGATGATCGTGATGCCCTGCGCTTCCAGGCGCTCGGTATGCTTCACGTACAGATCCTCGATCATCGCTTTGCCGGGGAGCAGGAGGACGGTTTTGCCGGAGGGCGGCGTCGTCAAAATTTCATCGAGGCCCGGAGTCGGTTGCAGAGAAATCGCAAGAGTCTGGAGGAGCGATGCATCTCCCGAAGCGCAGACCAGCCGCGGCTTGATGCCAAGGGGCAGGATTTCGGGGAGCATGGTACTGGCGCCCGCCGGGGCGAGGAGAGTCACCGGAAAGCGCGAAAAGAGATGCCGCGACAGATAATTACCGATGCGCTCGGGCACCGAGTGGAGCATCTGGCTGCCGTTCTGACGTTGCTCAATCCAAGCGAGGCGCGATGCAAAATTCTCGGGATCGAGCATTTTCTGCAGATGCGTGAGCGACTGTACCGTCTGTGCCGATAGGCCCGGGAGCGCGAGCATTTCCTGCACAAGAGACCGGACGCCCGAGACCTCCGGCGACTGCAAATCGCCGATGCTGATGTAGCGGATATCCTGGAATTGGCGGACTTTCTCGATCCACAGCTGTAGCGTATCCAGAAACCGCGTGAGGTCATCGTTGCCCTGCGCGGCGGCGCGCATATCATCCAGCGCGCAGTACCAGCCGTATGCTTTGGTGGCGGTATCCTCCAGCATGGAGGCGTCATCGATGATCATGTGCGGAAGGTCCTGCATGCATGCATGCGCCGGATGCGCCGGCGCGTCCAGAAATCGCAGGAGCTCGCGGTGATCCACCAGCACGGTATTCCCGGTCTTTGCGAATTGATGCACGTACGCAGGCGACAGATCCGTCGCGCCGATCTTGCCGTTCCACACCGCTTCCTCGCCGCCGTGCACCGGCAGATCGTCATGGAAGGTGGGTTGGTACCAGGAGATTTTGAGGAGCAACGTCGCTTCATCCGGCGTCAGTTGCAGCTGCTTCCCCAGTTCTGCCGCCGAATTCTCGTCGAAGAACATCTGGGGCGGGCGCAGCACGTGGAGTGTTCCTTTTTCTATCGCTTCCAGCAAAGGTGTTGGAAGACGACGCAAGACCGTGCGCAAATTTTTCACGGCGATCCACCGAGTGCCCGAGGGATTCTCCATCGCGCCTTGGAGGAGCGCATGCAGATGACTCGGATCGATGGGTTCCTCGGCGACGGACACTTGGCCGATCGCGGGAACGTCGATCGTGAGCGATGAGAGAGCGTGATCGGATGGAGGTTCGGCAGCTTTCCAAGCGATCCATGCTGGAGTTTTTTTGGATGTCGCCTCGGGCAATGCGGCGAAGAGCATCTGATAGCCGGGCGAGCTGCGCGCCATGATGTCTTTGGCGGAGGCGAGCAGAGGAGCGTGGAGCTCCAAGAGGCGTTCCCAGCAGGCACTCAGCAGTTGGAGCGTCGCACGCACGTCGCCGAGCGCCCGGTGCGGAGGATTGTGATCGAGATGCAGAACGTCGCTCAAGTAGCCCAGTGAGTAGCTTTCAAGCTCGGGGAACACGAGCGACGCGAGCATGGAGGTATCGATCCACGGGCGCGCCATCAGATCGATCCCTTCGCCGCGCAGCATATTCAAATCGAAGTTGATATTCTGCCCCACGATGATCGCATGCTCCGGAATTTTACTTGCGATCTCGTCGCGCTTTTCGGCAAACGTCGGCTTGCCCTGCAGGTCCGCCGTGCGGATGCGCGTGAGCACTTCCACATGCGGCGGCACCGCCGGAGCGGTCAGCAATTGTTCATACTCCTCCACGATCTTCCCGTTTTCAGCCAGCGCGCAGGCGAACTCAATCACCTTATGCACGCGCGGCACGAAGCCGGTCGTCTCGGTATCGAGAACTACAAGAGGAAGAGAAGGAAGTTTCACCCGCACAGCGTACGTGGAAAAAGAAGAAGGGTCACGGCATAGATGATCAATCGCTTCCTCATTTTTTTCCTGATTCCTTCCTCCTGGTGTACTTTTCTTGCCTACCCCACAAGAAAAGTACCAAAAGAAAGGCACCGCGCGTCAGAGGTCCCCTCCGCC
>DAISLF010000058.1:0-6135 GCA_036820585.1 Candidatus Peribacteria bacterium
GGCACGAGCGTCTTCTTCACGCTGCCGTTCAAGCAGGAGTGAGAAGTGACGGAAAAAAGATATTTTTGTCCATGCGCTCCCCGGGAGAATTTGCTAGAATGATCGTCTGTTCTCTGGCAGCGTCGGCTCTTCGATCGATGCACAATTTTTCACGTTATTATCTTTTGGAATGATCCGCCTTCGCATTGGATGCTATGATGGGTGGGAGGAGGAAGCACTTTCTTCTTCCCAGGTTTCTTTCATTTTTACTCCGGGGATGACAGGTTTCGACAGCGTGACTACTGGTGCGGCATCGCTTCTGTTCGGGATGGCAACGGTTCCCGTTACCCACATGTTGCAACCAATAATTGCCAACCGCAATTACCTGGGAGTTCGCTTCCAGCGCGCTCTGACCGCATTCAAGGGCCTTGCCCTTGCTCCGGCCTTCGCGTAATTAGTTTCCCCTCGGGGAAACACGTCTCCCTCCCGACTCCGCTACGCAGGATGAGGCGTCACCAGCGGACCGGATCGTCATCGGCGTCGTGACGACACCGGTATATAGGCGCCAATCTCGCTCTTCTTCTTTGTTTCCTTCTCAGAAGATGCGAGTAACGAAGGAGACATGACAGTACAAGCATCCGCATCACACGTTGGACCCGGGTTCAATTCCCGGCATCTCCACCAAATTAAATCCAACATATCCCCATTTTACCGTCAAATTATGCCACAGCGGCAATAGGGAACAAGAAGCGACCCTGCCAGATGGCGACAATCTTTCTTTCCATATCTTTGAGATGATGCCCTCCGGTCCTGCTTTGCATTGACTCAGTAGCAGATAAGATATTCAATATACATTGATGCTCCTTCGCATCAGCGGTTCAGAGTAAAGAGGCAAGCGTTCTGTTCGCACATATGCGGGCAGAAGGCTTGCCTCATTCATCTGAGGCACGTCGACCCGCCGATGCGGGAAGCCTCTTTCAGAAAGGTACAGCCATGTCTCAAGACAGATCCACCCGGTACCTGAACTGGCCCGCGTGGCCGGTCCACACCGCGCGTGATGTCTGTGACGTATTGCAGATCGCCAGATACAACGAGGCGCTTCTGCAGACATTCCCACATCCGCCGCCAGCACTGCCCGGCTACATGACTTTCTTCGATCCAGGGCTCAGTGTATTCGCCCTGGTACGGAATCCCGCTGTCCATTACCGCAATCCTCCGGGCGAGACTTACGACTTCTCACTGCTCCAGTGGGTAGACCTGGAAACCATGCGGGAATGTCCACCGCTCCTGCTAGAGGAGGCACCTTGCTACCGACAGATCTGCATGGAGGTGGAGGATACCTTGAACAGGTACTACATATACCAGCTCCCGTTCCTCGACGAGCGGGATGAGGTCCCCAAGGTGCGTGTCGTCATGACAGCCGTGGTTGTCCACTACCTCCTCACTGGCCAACGACTGTTCGCCGACTACATGGTGCGGTGTCTTGAGGGGGAGTTGAATCCGATCTTAAGCAAGGACACGACCGATCCGCTGTTCATCGACTGCAGGGAGCGCTGGGCGGTCGGCCCCTTCCCTCACCGCAACGGCCTGGACCTCAGGACAATCGGGGACACCTCGATTTCAGTTGGCTACGGCCCCGGACTGGGCATGGCCCGGAAGCTCTGAACCACCCAATGCAGCACCACACCGGTGTTGCATCCATGCCCCCGACTGCTGTCGGAGGCTTTGGCATAGCCGGAAATCACTCCTGATTTTTCTGCAAGGAACTCCGACCACCAGGCGTGCTGCAGTCAGAGTCTTCATTGTGTATTGCATTCCTCATACATCTGCTATACAATTAGTCTGTTATGCCTAAACACCCCACCACCATCCGTCTCGATCCGCGCCTCCGTCAGGAGGTCGATCGTGAGGCGAAGAAAGCCGGCCTCACCTTCACCACCGTCGTTCACCTTCTCCTGCGCGCCTTCATCGACGGCAACGTCCAGATCGGCGTCACCGCCTTGCCCAAGAGCTACGTCGAACGTCTGGAGAAGGAGGCGGAGGCCCTCCGCCAACTCCATCGGAAGGGGAATGCGAAGACCTACACCTCCTCCAAGAAGCTCTTCGATGATATCCTGGACCGGTGAGTTTCGTCATCGTCCCATCCAAGCGGTTCCTCAAGGTGGCCAAGAAGTGCAGGCAGGGAGGACAGCGGCATATCCTCGAAGCGGCCGAAGAAGCCATCCATCTCCTCACGGTTCATGATGATCGCTCCCTTTTCGTGCTGTCTACTCGCTGGCGCGATCATGCGCTCAAGGGGAACAAGTACGGTCTCCGGGAACTGCATCTGAGTCTCGATGACTTGCTTCTCTACCGCATCGACCATGACACTTCCGCCATCGAACTCCTCGACATCGTGAGCCATGAAGAGTTGCGGAAGAAGATGTGAGACAAGAGGCCGCCAAGTGGAGGTCCGCGTTTAGAAGCCGACGCGGCTGAGTCGCAGAATTCGTCGATGAACCCCATTGCCCGGTGTCTCACCCAGCTCGATGTCAGTTCTTTGCTTCCAATACCCGTAGGTGGTCTCAAGTAGGCTACGTACGCGCCCAAGGCCGAATGTCTGTTTCTCGTAGACTGCTTCCTCTGTTTTATCCATTCGCCTTCGAAATTCACGCAAGGAGGAATATGACCATTTTTATCAATTTTGCGATTATTCGGAATCTTTGCATTTGGAAAGGTGACTATCCCTTGAAGACTAGTAGACTTCATAAAGTCTTTTGAATCGGCGATTCGATGTTTTTTATATCGGTTACTAGCTTTGAGGGGATAATCGCCTTTGGAAATGTATGAGGCTGAGGCATATCCTGAGCGCCTATGAGTAAAGCTTGGAAAATCGCGTACTATATTTTGACCGTCCTGCTGTCGCTTCTCA
Organism: Candidatus Peribacteria bacterium; assembly: GCA_036820585.1. Classification (GTDB taxonomy): domain Bacteria; phylum Patescibacteriota; class Gracilibacteria; order Peribacterales; family Peribacteraceae; genus DAISLF01. Next base: position 2,891 of record DAISLF010000058.1, read on the forward strand.
TGCTCGTGGGCGGGTACTTCGATCTTATCCAGTCGCCGGATGCGGTGCAGCTCTTCACGCATTTGGGATATCCGGCCTACCTCGGCACTATTCTCGGCGTTGCCAAAATACTGGGTGTCATCGGCATATGGCAGCCCAAGTGGCCTGCGCTGCGCGAGTGGGCCTATGCCGGATTTTTCTTCGATGTCTTCGGCGCGGTGCTTTCTTCCATCGCCGTGGGAGACGGCCCTGCGATGTATCTTCCCATTGCCGCCATGCTGGTGATTCTCGTGCTCGGATCGTACGTCACCATGCGCAAAACGCATTGAGCGCCCGGTGCCGGACACGGCAGACGCTTTCGCCATTGACCGCTTTTCATTTCCTGTGAACTATACCCGCGATGAGATACAGGAAAATACGGGAAGAGGAACGGCAATTCGTCGAGCGTGTCCGGCAGATGGAAGAACGTCTCTTTGCGGGCCAGTTGTCTTTGCAGAAAGCCAGCTTCATGCGAAGTGACGGACGGGAGTTCTGGCACTTCCGCCCCAGCCATCACATCGCGACGGGCTTGATCACGCAAGAGGATGTCGCATTGCTGTCACAACCGGGGAGACGGATTCTCAGCATCGGGGCTTGCCCGGTGTTTCTGGAGCGGCTGCTTCTCGAGCTCGGCGTGCCGGCCGGAAATATTCTCGTGGCAGACAAAGATCCCGCGGTGTTGCAGAGTGCGGGCCCGCTGCAAGCGATGGTGTTCGATATGCATGGGGCGTGGCCGGACATCGGGAAATTCGATCGGATCATTTTTCCGGAGAGCTTGTGCGTCAGTATCGGTGATACACTGCGCGAGAAAGCAGGAGCGCAAGAGCGCGCAGTAGATTCCGTTTCTCCCGCAGCGCATCCGCGTGATGCGCTGGAGGCGGCATTGCTCACGGCTTTGGTGCGCAAAGCATTCGATCGGCTGCAGCCCGGCGGCATCATCCTTGCCAACGGGCCGATGAGCCATCCCAACGTGCTACGGATAATGAGCGAAAATCTTCGTGCGGAAGGCTCTCTACATACTCTCGAAGAGCGCAGATTTTTCCTCTCGATGCGTCTCGATCATCCTCTTGGGACAGGAGACTGATCGGCCTGCGCACAGAAGCCCCGTCTGGTAGTATGCGCCTATGATTTCCCGTGTGTGCATTGCGGCATTCTATGTTTTCCTTCCTCTGGAGGAAGAAGAGCTGGCTTCATTGCGGGAAGAACTGATGGCCTTTGGCCGGATCTACGCAATGCGCGGCTTGGTGCTCCTGGCGCCCGAAGGCATCAATGGGACGGTCTGCGGCACTGCGGAAGCGATCGCACGATGGAAAGAGCGCATCGTTTGGCTTACGGGTGCAATCGACTTTAAAGACAGCGAAGCCGGGCAGGAAATTTTCCGCCGCTGGTCCGTCAAAATAAAAAAAGAAATCGTTGGTTTGCGGCAGTCCGGTATTCGTCCGCAGGGGAAGCATCGTCATGTGAGTCCGCAAGAGTGGCAGAAAATACTGGAGAAGGAAGATGTGGTGCTGCTGGATGCGCGCAATGACTACGAAGTGGGAATCGGCAAATTTCGCGGCGCACAGAACCTGGGCATCCATAGCTTCCATGAATTCCCCGCCTACGCGCGCACGGCAGGAATCGCGAAGGACAAAAAAATATTGATGTACTGCACAGGCGGCATCCGGTGCGAGAAGGCGTTGCTCGTTTTGGAACAGGAAGGATACCAAGACGTCCATCAGCTGGACGGCGGGATTCTCGCTTATTTGCAGAAATTCCCGCACGGTAATTTCGAGGGAGAATGCTTCGTCTTCGACGAGCGTGTCGCGGTGGACCAGGAACTTCGTCCATCGCAGGTATTTAGCCTCTGTCCGCACTGCGGCGATCCTGCCTGTGCGCAGACCGCGTGCGGCATATGCGGAGCACGAAAGGCGGTATGCGATGCATGCTTGCAAGAAAAGACGCGCCAAGTCTGTTCGAAGCAATGCGCAAAGAAGTTTTCCTCCGAAGAGAACAACACGCGTGCATCGTCCGTCGGCAAAACACTTCTACAACCTTTCTAATTTTTTCTATGTCAGATGCCTACGTCTTCGCGTTTCTTGCTCTGGGTACCTGGGGACTGTGGGGATTGTTTTCCAAGCTCGCGACAGAGCATATCCGGCCGAGCAGTGCGCTTCTCTATGAGATCATCGGCAGCCTGATCGTCACGCTCTGCGTGGCGGCTGCCCTGCGGTTCCGTATCGACGCCGAGCCTCGGGGGATTCTCTTCGCCGTGCTCACGGGTGTCTGCGTCACCGCCGGCTCACTTTTTTTTCTGATCGCTCTCTCGCGCGGCAATGCGCCGGCGGTCACTGTTATCACGGCACTCTATCCGGCCGTCACGTTGCTCTTGCTCTTTTTCTTCCTGCGCGAGCCGATCACGCTCAAGCAGGGGATCGCGATGGCTTTGGCGCTCGCCGCGATGATCCTTTTTGCGATCTGATGCCGTTGCATTGACGGTGCCGTTTCGCAGCGCCACACTATGCGTCATGAGAAAGAGATACTTGCTCACGGGCGTCACCTTGGTATTCCCCTTGCTGTTTGCGGGATGCGCCGGGTCTTCGGGCGGCTCCGCCACGTCCGTATCGTCTTCGATGAGCAGCGGACATTTCGGCGCGGCCGAAATCCAGATCGAGAGCGCACTCATGAATACGCTCCTCCAGAGCCCGCTCGTGATCAAAGGACAAGCCAAAGGATCGTGGTTCTTCGAAGGCAGTTTCCCGGTGACGCTGCGTGACAGCGAAGGGAACCGGATCGCCACGGCGCCCGCGCGCGCGAAGGGCGATTGGATGACGCAGGACTTCGTGCCGTTCGAAGCGAGTTTCTCCTTCACCACCGCGTCGCAGACCGGAACAATCATGTTCGAGAAAGACAATCCATCCGGCTTGCCCGCCCATGCCGGGAGCCTCACCGTCCCGGTACGATTCCGATGAACGGATGACGGTGACTTCCATGCATCAGAGAAAGGACGCGCAGGGATTTTTTCATCGAATTCCAAGATTTTCTGCTACCATGCGGTCCCGTCTTTTTTTCTCCGCATGCCGTCCAAAAAACGCAACCCTCTCGCCGTCATCTTCCTCACGATCTTCATCGATCTGCTGGGAATCGGCATTTTGATTCCCGTGGTGCCGCAGCTGCTGGCCAACCCGTCTTCGCCGGAGTATTTGTTGCCGCCCGGCATGTCCCTCACCCAGGGCTACATATTGCTC
>DAISLF010000059.1:0-6132 GCA_036820585.1 Candidatus Peribacteria bacterium
TTCCTATAACGCCAATTTGCTGCCGTGCCCCGTGAACAGCAACGCGTATAACTACAATAATAATTACAACTATGCCAATTACAATGACGGCAACTGCGGCGATCAGGTGAGCGTGCGCCTGACCAGCGCCCCCAAACAGATCGCGCCGGGCGAGCGCATCACCTACCGCGTCTATGTACGCAATGATTCGCAAGGCATCCAAACGGCCGCCGTGCGTCTGCTGCTCGACCCCAATACGTCCTTTGTGAGCGCTTCCAACGGCGGATCACTCAGCTCCTCGTCCCTCGTCACTTGGGCTCTTTCGTTCGCCTCGCATGCCAACCGCACATTGCTGGTGACGGTACAGACAAACCCCAATCTAAATAATGGTTCTGCGATTCATGCCTCCGCCCAAGCCAACCAAAGCCAGGATGAGACGGTCACGGACGTGCGTTTCAATGGTTATAACGGGTATACCAACAATACAAATTACTATTACAGCTCGCCGTGCACGTCATCGAACGCTTACTACAACTGCAACCAGTCTTGCAGCTCGTGGAACGGCAGCACGCAGCAGAACTGCAACACGAATACCAATTATAATAATTCCTATAACAATAATTGTTACGGATCCAATGCCTACAACTGCGCAAATAATTCCAACTGCAATAGTGCGAACGACTTCGGCTCTTCCAACTGCAATTCTTCGAGCAACAGCTACTGCGACACAGGCTCATCGGGCTGTCATTTCTCCCTGACGATCACGCCGTCGGCGACCAATGTGACGCGCTCGCAGCTCGTGACGTTCAACCTCCTCCTGCGCAATAACGATTCCCTCTCGCACATCGTGGACGTGCTGGGGAATTTTGATCAGTATCAAAGTTTTTCCTCGGCTTCTGATAACGGCTATCAGCTCCGGACAGGCCAGGTGCAGTGGACGGCCATCTCCATGCCCGCCTATTCTTCGCGCACGGTAAGCGTGACGACGATGATCAATGCGAATATCCCGCAGGGGTCCACTCTCCGCTTCAGCGCCGATGCCGGCAACGTCCACCAAAGCATCAGCACGTACGTGCAGTACTAGGAAAAGTTTTCACGAAAATCCCGGGGGACTGCGAAGCACCGCTTCTCCCTGATTCTTGTGCACACAAAAATCATGCGCGTTCCTCAGGGAAGAAAATCTCAGCGCCGCTGCACTGCCGCTTCATGGCGGAGTAGCCACTCTTTGCGCTCACGTCCCCAGGCATAGCCGCCGATGCGGTCTGCAGTCCCTGATGGCACGATGCGATGGCAAGGCACGATGATCGCGACGGGATTGCGACCCACGGCTCCGCCTGCGGCGCGCGGTCCGGTTTGCTCACTCTTGGCCAGCGCACTATAGGTGGATGTTTTCCCGTACGACACATCCGCAAGACGCTTCCAGATGCGCTGCTGATACGCAGAACCCTGTGCCTGGAGCGGCAGATCGAAGCTTGTCCGCTTGCCCTCGAAGTACTCCTCTAATTGGCACACGCACACCTGCATGCAAGAATACGGCCCATCGGATGATTCCTGATTTTTTTCAGCCGGAACAATGGAAACAATCCCCTCGGGCACTCCCGTGATTGCAAGGAGACCGATGGGACTTTCATAAGTGACGCGACGCTGGCGCGGATCTGTATAGGTACGCATGGAAGTGAGTGTAGCGCTGACGCTTTTTCTGGAAAGAAAAACCCGATCATTTTTGCCGGCTTCGTCTCTTTCTTATTGCGCCGAATAGATCCCCGTCAGGCGCAGAGCGGAGCGGCAGCCGATGCGCCGCTCGCAAGCGGCAAAGAGACGATGCTGCGTCCTCTCTGCCGTCCCAGCATCATCCGGTACGGCAGAGAGGGAACCACTGCTTAATCTTCGAGCTTGAGTGTGGCGGTCGTTTGGGGGCCGAACGTACTGCCGCTCACGTTGGTCAGAAGCAAGCTGGCAGTGGACTCACCATGCGGCGTGCCCTTGACGAGCGGCACAAGGAAAAATTTGGTGGTCTCGTTGGGAGCGAAGGTCAATGTGCCTGACGTGGCCTTATAGTCGCCGTTTGCGATGGCCGTGCCATCCAGCACCGCATAATTCACAGAGACGTTCACGGCCGGGTTGCCGGTGCGGCTCACGGTGATGAGGGCATTGGCATTGGCGCTCCTGCTCGCGGTGAAGGTGGACGCCGTGAATTGCACCGAGCCCGTGCCGCTGGGCGCGGACTCATCATCAATGAACGTGAGCGTGGAGGTAGCAATCGAGCCCAATGCGGCGCCTCCCGTGGGAGAGCTGAGCGTCAGATTGGCGGTCTTGTTGCCGTCCAGCGTGGCATTATCAATCGCGTGGACCGTGAATGTCTTGGACATATCGCCCTGATTGAACGTAAGCGTGCCCTGCGCGCTGGCATAGTGCGTGCCGGCGGTGGCTGTCTTGTCGCCGGTCGCGTAGTTTACGGCCACGGTGCCGTTGGTGCCGTCGCTGCGCACCACCGTGATGGTGGCCGAGCCGCCGTTCTCCATCACGCCATAGGTCTGCGCGCTGAAGCTGAATGTTCCCGCACCCGATACGGCCGATGCGGATGACCCGGCGGAAGCGGAGCTGATGGCAGCCGCGCCGTTCCCGATGATGGTGACGGTGGCAGTAAAGGGAGTGGAAAGCACCGCGCTATTGGTGGGATTGGACAGCGTGACCACGAGCGTCTTGGTGGGCTGGGTCGCGGAGCGGATCAGATTCACGCTGATATTCTTGCTCGTCTCGCCATCGGCAAAGACCAGCGTGCCGGCCGAGGCGGTGTAGTCGGTGCCCGATACCGCCGTGCCGCCGCCGAAGGAATAATCGACTTTCGCAATGCCCCTGTTGCCGCCCGAGCGGATCACATTGACCGTCGCCGTCGTCGCGGCACCGCCGACATTGAAGCCTGTCGTGGTGAAATGGAATCCTCCCGCCGCCCCTACGGTAGCCATGGACGACGTCGAGCCCACGCTGCGCGAAGAGGAAGTGGCGCCGGAGACCGTCACGCCGCCATTCAGATACGTCATGAGACGGTCAATGACCACCGCCATATCCGCGCGCGTAATGGCCTGTTCGCCATGAAACATGCCATCGGGCATGCCCTTGATGATATTCGCCGCATTCAAGCGCCCCACGGCGGCATCGAAGTACGATCCGGGCTGCACATCGGCGAAGAGAGCCGAACCCATCGAGGTGGCGGCCAGAGTAGTGACGACCATGCCCACAGCCAAGCCTCCCACGAATCCATAGAGCAGCAATTTCTTTGCAGAGAACGACATAATGCAAAAGGGGTACGAAATGAGCAATCAGTATGGAGAAAACCCCGATAGGAATTCAATAGACAAGCGGCAATGAAAAACGGTAAACGTTGCTCCGCCTGGATCTCTTGCCCTCAAGATAGGGAAACCATGGGAACTGTCAGATCTGTCAGTTCCATAGTGGCTTGGAACGGAATTGAAGCCTGACCGAAGAGAAAAAATCGATGTGGCTCCTGCGAGGTGCTTGGAGAGATATTCCACACGCAAGCGGGCGGTGTTTTGATGGAAGCATCTTCTTCCCCCTCGTTCACATGGCAAAAAAACGTCCACCGCTGCGTCTCGAGCAGCTCGAAGACCGCCGGCTTTTTTCTGCAACGCCTCTCAATAGCGCCATTCTTTCCACAGAGCAGCAGATGCTGCAAACCTATCGGGGCATTCTCGCCGGCAGCATTCCCTCGCCTGCGGATATCCCAAGCGATCAGCAAGGGTACTATCAGACCCTTCTATCGCTCACATCCGATGACCGTGAGGCATTGGTCCAAGAAAAAAGCGCGGACCTCACATTGGCGAAAACCATCGGTGACCGCGACAGTCTCACGACCGCCTTGCAAAATACTCAGCTTACAGTGAGTGCACTCCAAAATTCTCTGGGCATTGCCCAGACGCAATCGAAAAATTTGCCGTCTACCCTTGATGCTCTTTCTTCTCAACTGACAGGTCTCCAGTCGCAAAAAAATCAGACGGCACAGGACATCACTGCCACCCAGGGAACCATCGCGACTCTCCTAGCATCCCTCGCTTCCCTGCAAAATCAGCAAACCGATCGGAACGCACAGCTCAAAGCGGTACAGGATCAATTGCCCGGCCTGCAGCAAGCATTGTCCGCGCTCGACCAAGCGCTCCAGACAAACGCAAACGCCATCGCGGCCGCCAACGCCATCCTCACCACCGAAATGATCGACGTGACGCCGACGTTTAGCGTCTCCGTTGCTTCCAGCAGCCAGCGCCAGCTCAAAGTGACGTACGCCGATATGCCCGAAGGCGTGGAATTTGTCCTGACACTCATGGGCAATCCCGATTATCGCATCGCCGGGGCGACGATTCCCTCGGGAAGCGGCACTTTCACGTATGTCATCCCTCATACGTCGCAATATGCGCAGCAATGCGTCCTCATCGATCCGCGTACCAATACACAAGTAGGACCGGCATTGCAATTTATGTACGGCGATAAGAGCATTATCATTGCGCCCTCCCGCAGCACATATTCCATCGGCGCACTCACGCACGCCGTCGCCAAAAATACGCGCCTGCCCATCGACAAAGCCGGCGCGCAAACGACCATCAATAGTCTGCAAACTGCCGCTGCCGATCTTGCGAAGCAGCGCACGGCGGCGAATGACGCGCTCACATCCGCGATGGACAAGAACACAACGCTGCAACAGTCACTGGCAACGCTCCAGGCGTCTGTCACGCAAACGAAAAGTGATCTCGATGCCACGAACGTTCTTCTCGCAAGCAGGCAAAAAGATTGGCAAGATCTGAGCATGCAAATTGAGAGCGTAGCCGGGCAAATCAGCACCGCACAAGCGTTTCTCGCGGTGTCGCAGCAGACGATCAACGATCTCACGAGCCAACTTGCCACCGCGCAGGCCCAGGAAAGCACGACGGAAGAATCACTGGCCCGCGCGCAATCCTTGGCCGAGTACGCGCAGCAAATCGCAGACGCCGCGTTTACATCCTTTGGAAACATTGATGCGATACTCACGTCCTATGAAGGCGCGATGCTCTCGTCCCTCACGCAGAGCAACCAAGATGCCGTTGCCGCGGCCCAGGCGGAAGCGGCTCCTGCGGTGGAAATGATCGACGTGACGCCCACGTTCTCGGTGACGGCGAGCGGCCACTACTTGAACGTTCATTACACGGACATGCCCGAAGGCGTGGAATTTGTCCTGACGCTCATGGGCAATCCCGATTATCGCATCGCCGGGGCGACGATTCCCTCGGGAAGCGGCACTTTCACGTATGTCATCCCTCATACGTCGCAATATGCGCAGCAATGCGTCCTCATCGATCCGCGTACCAATACACAAGTAGGACCGGCATTGCAATTTATGTACGGCGACGCCGGCGTAGTCGCTCCTCCGAGGGCAGACACGTTCAGCGTGGGAGCACTCACCCACTCCATTCCCAAAGATGCGTCTCTCGCGGCCACGGCGCAGGCGGGATATTCCGCGGATGCCCTCTCCATGCCTTCTCTCATCGCCGTCGCGAGCGAGAATATTCTCGATATGGCCGGGCTCACCCTCGTAAAGACCGCCCGCGATATCGCCAAGGCCCAAATGCCCCAGCTCTTCGGCGCCACTGCGGCGGACGACGGCGCGGTCTTGGACGCGAATGCTCTCAGCCAGACGGGTGGCGTATGGACGCGCGAAACCGGCATCGCGCGCAGCAATCTCCTCACGCAACAACTCTCCCTCCTGCAAGCCGCAGGACAGGCGCTCGAACATGCCTATCCTCTCAACGCGCAGCTCGCTCTCGATGCCTTCCTGGAATCCCTCTACGCACACGCGGGGAAATCCGATCCCAATCCCGGCATCCTGGAGCAGCATCTCCTCCACGGCGACCACATCGGCGAAGTGAACGCGCTGGGCCTCCTGTGGACCACCGACCAATACCGCCAGAAAGTGAACGCCATCTTCGATCTCCTCTACAGCCGGTGGGAGCAAATCTGTGCTGATCAGCAAACGGAAGACGCACGCATTCAGCGCCTCACTAGCCAAGGCATCGATCCCGCCACGGCCGGCATCCCCGTCGATGTCCTGGCCGCACAGCAGCAATACACCGCCAATTTCAGCGGGCATATGAGGGTGGCGCTGCAGGA
>DAISLF010000060.1:0-6081 GCA_036820585.1 Candidatus Peribacteria bacterium
GGAGGCTAACCATAAACCGCTATTGAGCTATGTTTGCATCTTCCTCCCTCCTCGGCTTTGTTCTTCTGGGATGGTTTGTTGTCCTCGTGATCTTCGTCATCGTGATCGGTCTCTTCTGGCGATGGTTGGTGGTTCGCGGGGAACAGGCACTTGTTGTTTTGCATTCACTCTGGCATTCCCAGACGCAGGCATTCGTTACCAATCCCTTTGTACGATCCTGGGCTCATCGTCATGCCAAAGCACTCATGCGCATTGGCAACCGACTTTCCAGAAAAGAGTTCACAGGGCTGCCGCTGACGATTCTCGCTCTCCTGCTTCTCTATACACTTATTCTTCTTGTTGGTCTCACGAGCAATTATCTATCGGGTGAACCCATCGTTGCCATTGATCTTCGTTTGGACAATTTGCTGTTCGCTTTCCGCGAGCCGACGCTCCTGCGTTTCTTCTATGCCGTCACGCTGTTTGGTGAGTCGGGCATTATCATTGGAATGACGCTACTCGTCGCCATCGTTCTCTGGGTCAAGCGTCAGCGACTCTTCATTGCAACTCTTTTTCTGACTCTGGCCGTCAGTGAAGCCATGACATTTCTGGCGAAGATTCTCCTCCATCGGGAGCGGCCTGATCTTGCCTTGCGCGCCATCGCCGAATCTTCTTTCTCCTTCCCAAGCGGTCATGCGACAACGGCGGCTGCCTTCTATGGTTTTCTGGCATACCTGATCATTCGTACGCACAAGCGCTGGTTCGTCCGAGTGAATGCTTTCTTCCTCGCGCTTCTTGCCATTTTTCTTATTGATCTGAGCCGCCTGTATTTGGGTGTGCATTATCTGAGCGATGTATTCGCTGGTGATCTTGTGGGACTCGCCGGGCTGCTGTTTTCAATCAGTGTGACAGAATGGTTATTCTCCAGAAACAAGCAGAGGCCGGACGTCTTCCCTCTGCCGCTTCTCGGCGGACTTGGCATTGCGTTGGCCCTCATTGTTGCACGTGTTTCCCTCTTCACCGCTTCACCGTGGATTCATCCGACACCAGTGACGGCAACGCACATTACATTCACTGAAATTCCATCGCTCTTTGACCAAGGGAAGCTTCCGAGGTTCACGGAAAGCTTGCTCGGGAGCACCCAAGAGCCAACGGACATTATGATCGTTGCCAATGATGCGTGTTTCACTGCTCTCTTCCAAAAAGCGAACTGGACGCGCGCAGAAACTGTTTCCGTCGCGTCACTGAAAAAAGCCATCAGTGCTGCACTCTTCAATCAATCAGATTTGACGGCACCCGTGACGCCCTCTTTTTATAATGCCAGACCAAATGATTACGGCTTTGAGAAAGAAACGGACACGAAGTCTGTTCGCGCCCGTCATCACGCACGCTTCTGGAAGACCACTTATGCGACGACAGAAGGATCGCTTTTTGTCGGCACGGTGAGTCTTGATACGGGGATCAAATGGGGAATCACCCATGCCATTGCACCTGCTATCGATACCGAGCGTGACCTGCTCGTTTCGGACTTGGAAAATGCGGGAGCAACCAATGTGCAAATCATCAAACTTGTTCCACCGACGTTGGGTCAAAACTTCACTGGTGACGCATTCTTTACAGATGGAAAAGCTGCCATGCTCACCTTCGCTTGCGCGATGGGCAGATAATCTGCAAGTCGCTGCAATCAATGCATGTACAAAAGGTATCCATCGCTCTCCTTGTTCTGGCACTTTCCATTCATCCAATCTCCGCATTGGCGGAAACATCTCATACGGCGCTGCAGGAGCGGCAGGAACAATCGGGTCAGACTAAATCCGGTAGTGGACGGACTACTCAGACACGCGCTCAGATGGGAGCTGTGGAAGAGAAGGTGCCGGGTCATGATGCGCACAAAAATGAGAGGTGTCGCATGTAGTGACGGAGAGTCACCCATATGTCATTGGTGGAGCTGTGGTAGCCACAGTTGCTCTGATCATTCTCGTCGCCACATATTTTGTACGGCGAAGGAAAATAATTCGCTAGGCCAAAGCTGTTGTTTATGCTTGTATGATTTAATATAATGAATACGTCAAAATGGCTTGCAGAAGCCGCCTAGTACTGTCACATTTGTACCATTCAGCCCCGGCCGTGCTGCCCTCCGTTCCCTGAAACCCGACCCTCAGAAACGTTGTCAGGGATTCAAAGGTGAAGTTCACGACCGAGCTGCCCAGCCAATAGGTAATCGTGGAAAGCCCTGAAGAACTACCTGAAGAGTTTTCCTGTACGGAAGATGAAAAGAGCTTCATCCGGCACCACGCCTCCGTCTGAATCGAACAGAATCTTCAGCACACCCCTCCGCCTTGTGGGCGGAGGGTTACATGTACGTATTCATTTCCTTCACCACTCATACCGGAAAATCCGGTGCTGACCCGTGAGACCGAAAACATCAATCGGCTAACGATGGTGACTCATAGATCCGCGACGCGTCCGTTATCCCCATATCCGGTTGGATTTTTGCAATGAAGATCTCTCGATCGGGATGTCCCTCTGCATAACAATGCGCAAGCAATTCATTTTTCGTGGGACCCAAGCCAAGGCGCGTTGCCCCACGATACGCTATCCATTCGTCTGGATGGTCCTGCATCAATACATCGAATTCCGCTCTGAATAATTCAACTGCTTGTTCGATAAGCGCGACATCCGAAGGCACATTGGGTGATGACAGGATCGGACCGGTCTCAGGATTGGTCATGGGAAGGTAAGGAAATCTATCACTATCTTACCACTCATACCGGAAAATCCGGTGCTGACCGAGCATGCCGGAAATATTTTTTTCTTCGATGGGTTTGTGACTGGCAAACCGAAACGTATGCGAGATGACGACGGTGCCTTTGCGCAATTCCCGATCGAACTTCGGTTCGAGCTGCTGCATCAGAAACGGCGTCACATAGAGGAAAATGACATCGGCATCGCGGATATCGGTCTTGAGCGCGCTCTGCAGACGGAACTGGATGGAAACGCGTGAGAGCAAAATGCGCAGCCACCCGAGCAGCCAGATCGTCGGCACCAGCTCGATGCCTATGGCCGTCACTCCCGGATGCGCGCGCTTGGCGGCGATGAGAATCGCGCCGTCGCCCGCGCCCAGGTCGTAGATTTTTTCGGATCCTCGCAGCCGGGCCAGCTGGACCATCGCTTGCGCGACGCGCGCGGGAGTCGGCACGTAGGGAACTTTCAGGATGAAGAGATGCAGCACCATCGTGAAAAACAGGGCTATCACGAAAAGTAAAAGAAAGCCGAGGAGAAGATTGATGAGCAAGATGCGACGATTCTATCGTGTTTCGGGAAATGGGGAACGCCCGACGATGTTGGACGGCACAAGGCTGGTCTGTTCCTCTGTCTTTGGATTACACTGCCCTCATGCGCCGCACCCTTCCTCTCACTCTTTGTCTGCTCACGCTCGCTCTTGCCGCGTGCAAAGCGGGCGGCTCCTCCAGTGTCTCCACTGCATCGGGCATGCACGTGAATGTTTCCTCTTTTGCCACGCAGACCGCCACGGGCAGCATCGAAACCCGCGCGAAGGCCGGCGATGCGCAGGCGGCCTTCGAGCTGGGCGCGATGTATCACGACGGCGCCGGGAAGCCCAAGGACTTCGGCCAAGCCATGCATTGGTTCCAGGTGGCGGCGGACAAAGGCGAGAGCCGCTCGCAATTCAATATGGGATTGATGTTTTATAAAGGCGAAGGAGTGGTGCCCGATTACACGCAGTCTCTCGCCTGGTTCCAGAAGTCAGCCGCGCAGAATAATCCGCGCGCTCTGTTCCAGCTGGGATTGCAGGCCTATCTGGGCCAGGGTGAAACCGCCGATTTTACGGCCGCCAAGAAATATTTCCTGCAGGCCGCGCAGATGAACGTGCCTGATGCAGAGTTCAATGTGGGCGTGATGGAAGTGAAAGGCCAGGGAGGTCCGGCGGATCTGCAAGACGCCTATGCCTGGTTCAATGTGTCGAAGGCCCAGGGCTTCGCACAGGCGGCGGCCGCACTCACCAAGCTCGATACGGCGCTGACGGCAGATCAGAAGAAAGCGGCTGAAACGCACGCGGCGGAGCTGGAGATGAATATGCGGCTGAGCGTGGGACAGTGATCTCACATCGAGGGCTGATCCTGCGGCGGTGAAGGTTGCGGTCCGCTTGCAGGGCCCGCGACGGCATCCGGGGCTTCCGGACGGCCGAGGTCGCTTTGCAGCGGGTCAGGCGTCGTACCGCCTTTTTGGGGTTGGTCATCGCAGATCATAGGAACGGGGGGAGGCAAATAGGATTCTTCATGCATTTTCTGACGTATGTGCAGCGCCATTCTTACGAACTCGCCCTCTTCCTGCTTCTGGGCAGTTGGCTGTTCTCAAGAATTCAAATCTGAGGACACAGACGACTCAGAAGACTCAGAGGAGAGATGAACGAAGTTTTTGGAGAAGATAGCCTATCCGCTGGATGTGATCGTCCATTTGCACCAACATGACTTGTGAAAAATACTGCAGATCGCATGCAAGGCAACATTGGTAGTGTAATTCCTTCAAGGAACCGATAGCGATTGCGATGAATCGTGCCATATCTTTTTTGGAACGCCGAGCATTGCCCTCTGCGATATTCATCGGAACGCTATAGCTCGAACGACGCATCTGATTGGTCAGACCGAATCGTTCCTCGGAAGGAAACGAAGCAGTGGCCCCATAGATTCGCACACAGAGAAGGTGGGCTTCTTTCCACACAATGAGTTTTTCATACGGGCGCTGACGCATGCATCGATCATCAGCCTGTCCCCCTGCTCTTCCAAATCTCTTCTCCGCGAAGAAAAGGTCCACACCAAAACTTCTATATAGGCTGAAGCCCAAAAATCGGTTCCATTCTCCAATGGAACCGAGTCTTCTGAGTCCTCTGCGTCTTCACATAAAGAGTGCCGCCAATGCCAAGGTGAGCGTTGCGAACAATTTGATGAGCACGTGGAGGCTCGGGCCGGCCGTGTCCTTGAACGGATCGCCGACGGTGTCGCCGGTGACGGCTGCCTGGTGGGCCGGGCTCTTCTTGCCGCCCAGGTTGCCCATCTCGATATATTTCTTCGCGTTGTCCCATGCGCCTCCGGCATTGTTCATATAACAAGCCATGAGCACGCCGACGATGGTGCCGACCATCAGAAGACCGGCGACTGCTTCCTTGCCGAGCACCAAGCCGACGAAGATAGGAGCGGCGATGGCGACGACGCCGGGCAAGATCATTTCGCGCAGCGCAGATTTCGTGGCGATATCCACGGCGGCTGCGTAGTCCGGCTCCTCGGCGCCACTCATGATGCCTTTCTTCTCGCGGAACTGGCGGCGGACTTCCTCCACGATCACGCCGGCCGCTTTGCCGACGGCGCGGATGGTGAGCGAGGTGAAGAAAAAGATGGTCATCGCGCCCAGGAAGGATCCGACAAAGACTTTCACGTTGGCGAGATCCACGACCTGGAAGTGCGCCTGCTCCAGATACGCGGAGAAGAGCAAGAAGGCGGCGAGCGCGGCCGAGCCGACCGCGTAGCCTTTGGTAAGTGCTTTGGTGGTGTTGCCCGCGGCATCCAGTTCATCGGTGACGACGCGCATTTCTTCGGGAGCCTTCGACATCTCGACGATGCCGCCGGCGTTATCGGTGATGGGGCCGAACATATCCATGGCGAGCACGTAGCCGACGACGGCAAGCATGCCCATGGTGGCGACGGCCGTGCCGTAGAGCCCGCCCGTCGTCAAACCCGTCTGCGTGCCGAGCCAGTACGATGCGAAGAGCGCGGCGCACACGGCAGATACCGAGAGAGCCGTGGATTCCATGCCGATGGCCGTGCCCGAGATGATGTTGGTGGCATGACCCGTCGTGGATGCCTGGGCGATCGCGCGCACCGGGCGGTTGTCTTTGCCCGTGTAGTAATCGGTGATGTACACGAACGCGACGGAGCACAGCACGCCGCAAACGCCGGCGAGGAAGAAGAGATTCGAGACGCCGAACATGCGCCCGAAGGACGTCATGGCGGCGATGGCCGCGCTATCCACGGGGACCGAGAGCATGTATTGCGAGATGATATAGAGCGCGATAGTGGTGAGGATGGC
>DAISLF010000061.1:0-5978 GCA_036820585.1 Candidatus Peribacteria bacterium
GGCGTCGATACTGCGCAGCATGGAACAGCTCAAGACCTGCGGCATCTCGTCGTATGCCGTGGGCAAAGCCGACTACCGGGGGCTCGAGGGAACATGGAAAGACGCGGAGGACGGCGAGCTCTCGCGTCACCCAATCGAGCAGGGATCGGTGGATTCCACCGTGGCGTTCCACTGCATCGTCGAGCCCGGCAAAGAAACGGAAACGGTGCTGTGGCTCTGTGTGGGGAAGACATTGGAAGAGGTGCTCAAGCTCCACCAAACCGTGGTGGAGGAAACGCCGGAACGCCTCAACCGCAATTGCCGCAACTACTGGAAGAGCTGGTCGCAAAAAATCCCGCGCAGCTTCGGCACGTTGTCGCCGGAGATCGTTGCGCTCTTTCGCCGAAGCCTCCTCACGATCCGCACGCACGTGGACTCGCACGGCGGCATCGTCGCGGCGGCGGATTCCGACATCATGGCATTCAACCGCGACACCTACACCTACGTGTGGCCGCGCGACGGCGCATTCGTGTGCCTCGCGCTCGATAGCGCGGGCTACGGCGAAGTGACGCGCAAGTTCTTTCATTTCTGCAGCACTATCCAGATGCCCGACGGCTATTTGCTGCACAAATACAATCCCGACGGGTCCGTCGGCTCCTCGTGGCATCCGTGGTACAAAGACGGCGAGGCGCAGCTGCCCATCCAGGAAGATGAAACCGCGCTCGTGATCCACGCCATCTGGAAGCATTTTCAAACACAGCAGGATTTCGAGATGCTGCAAGATCTCTTCGAGCACTTCGTGAAGAACGCCGCGCAGTTCCTGGTGGATTTCCGCGAGGAGAAGACCGGCCTGCCGCTCGCGAGCTACGATCCGTGGGAGGAGCAGCGCGGCATTTTCACGTATACCCTGTGCGCCACCATCGCCGGGCTCCACGCCGCCGCGCAGATCGCGCATGTGCTGGGCCATCATCTGCACTCCGAGAGATTCCAGACCGCCGCCGACGAGATGCGCCAGGCGCTCCTCTTCCATCTCTTTGACGAGCAAGAGCAGCGGTTCCTCAAGAAAATCACACGCAAGGACGGGCAGACGATGGAGCGCGACATCACGCCCGACATGAGCATCGCCGCCGTGTGGCTCCTGGGCATCCTGCCTCCCGACGATCCACGCGTGGTCTCCACCATGACGCAGCTCGAAGAAATGCTGACGGTGCGCACGGCGGTCGGCGGCCTCGCCCGCTACAGCGACGACCACTACCAGGCCGTCGTCGCTCCTTCCAAAGAAATTCCCGGCAATCCTTGGATCATCACGACTCTCTGGGCGGCGCAGTGGCACATCGCGCTCGCCAAGACCGCCGCCGATCTGGAAACGGTGAAGCAGACCTTCGAATGGATCAAGAAATACGCGACCTGTTCAGGGCTTCTGGCGGAGCAATTGCATCCGCTCACGGGTGCGCCCTTGTCGGTCTCTCCCCTCACCTGGAGCCATGCGACCTTCGTGGATACCGTGCTCTGCTATCTGCGCAAGGAACGCGAGATCGTCGGCGGGGAGATGTATGAAAAGCTGAATGACACAAAGAATTGACTGTGTACGCTCCTCGCACCCCGAAGATTTTTTTGTGATATCATCCCGGCCATGTCCGCACGTCTTCGAAGCATCATCGCATTCATTCTGTTTGCCATCGCCCTCCCCGCCTGCGCGGCCACGGGCAATCTGATGACGACCGGCAGCGGCGGCACGCAATCCTCCAGTGAGAGCGCTCTGCTGCGAGATGAACGCGCGCAGCGCACGAAAGATTTTCTCGAGAGCTTCGCCGCATTCCAGAAATCGGACCTGCAATGGCGCGAGAAACAGGCGGCCTACGAACGCAAGCGCGTCCAGCACCGGGCCGATTGCCGCGACCAGCTGCGACGGGCCAATAAAGATACGTATTTTGGCACGTTGCTCCTGTGCTACCGCGGCGAGCTGACGCTGGAAGAAGAGCATCTCCCCCCGCAGCGCACCTATCTTGCGGGCATGCCCGGCGTCTCCCCGGACATCCGCTCGCACGCGCTCGACCGTCTCGACGTGCTGGCCGACGCACTCAAGACGATCGTCTTCGCCATCGATAGCGGCGTGTACACATCGGCGAATGATCTGACGGAGGCAAAACAAAATCTCTATAGCCGTTACCGCATTCCTTTCCAAGATTCCCTGGCGGTATTGCGCGCCGGACGCACTCTTGCATGGGTAGAAAAACTCATACTTGATCTCGATGCCGTTAAAGCCGAAGAAACCGCAAAGAACGGATCCGCAAATCCCTCATGGGATACGGGCCGCCTGTGTCTGACGGAGAATGAAGCGACATTGAAGACTCTGCTCGGCACGGACGTGCGCGACCGTGCGGCATCGCTGGCGAAGCTTTTGCCTGTCATCCAGAAATGCATCCAGAAAATCTCATCCGTTCCGGCGGCCGCGATGACGGGTTCGGGGGCAGGAACTGCGCCATCCAGCTCGAGCGCAGCAATCCGATGAAGCCAAGGAAAATCTCTATTCTTCGGATTCCTTGGTTTTTTTGGCTGTTTCTCCAGCTTCCTCCCATTTTCTCCAGAATCCCCCGCCCATCCCTCGCCCGCTTCTGCTAGCATCGGGGCCCCCTATGCAGGAGAACATCCGGCACCGCATCGAGCGTACGCGAAACCGCCATTCCCGCGCCATCTACCGCGACGACACGATCGTCATACGGCTCGCGCGCAATTTGTCGGCGGGCGAGCAGCGCGAGCATATCGAGCATCTCCTCCAGCGGATGCACGGGAAAGTGCTCAAAGAGCGCCGGCGCACGGCCATCGATCCCTTCCGTCCCCTCCTGGAAGGAGCTTCTACCACGACGCTGAACCTCGGCAACGGCACATCGTACCGCCTCAGCCTCTCGCCGGGACCGCGCACGAAGGCAACCCGGACGAGCGACGGCTGGCGCATTACCGTGAGCCCCGGCGTGCGGCGCAAGCAATTGCATCGATTTTTGTGGACGCTTCTGGGTGATCTGGAGCGGCCCCGCATCGCGGCGCTCGTGGAAGAGACGAATGCCGCGACGCTGCGTGTGCATATCCGGCGCATCCGCATCGGCTATGCCGCATCCCAATGGGGCAGCTGCTCCTATCGCGGCGATATCATGTTGAGCGCCTTGCTTCTGCTCCTGCCCGAAGAGCTCCTGCGTTACGTGATCATCCATGAGCTGGCCCACTGCCTGGAGCGCAACCATTCGCCGCGCTATTGGCGCAACGTGGAGCGGGTGCTGCCCCCATGGAAGATACTGCGCAGCCGGCTGCTCGCTTTCCGCATTTGTTCGTTGTAATTTTCGCAGAGATTGGTATCCTGATTCTCTATGCACTTCACTTTTTTGGACGGCGATGACGATGACACCAAAGGCGACGACAACAAGGCATCCGCGGACCCGAGCGGCGTCAACGATCTGGGCGACGACATCGGCGAACGCATCGGCAAAAGCGGCGACAAGGCGGAAAGTCCCCTTTGATCAATCCCCGTCGTCGTTCGGAGGCGGAAAAGGCGCGCGCGCCTTCCTGCACAATTCCCCGAACAAAAACACGGGCAATCCGACGATGGATGTCCAATCGCCTTCGATTTTTTCGATCATCAATTGGCCGAGCCCGTCGATCTGGAACCCACCCGACCGTCCGCGCCAGAAGCCTTGCTCCATCCACCACTCGATATCTGCAGCGCTCATCGCACGGAAGGTGACGGAAGATGTCGATACTCCTTGCCATTCCTTTCCGTCGGGGGACATCAGCGACAATCCCGAACGCACGAGGGATGTGCGGCCGCTCTGCAGCGCCATCATCCTCCGCGCGTCTGCTTCATCGCTTGGTTTTTCCAATAATCCGCTGTCCGCAGACATCACCAGCGTATCGCAGCCGATGATCCATGCGTTCGCAGAGCGCTTCGCGACATCGTGCGCCTTGAGCGAGGCGAGCGTGACCGCGCGCTTGGCCGGATCGGACTCAGGGCATGCGGATTCGTCCACACCGCTCGGCTGCACGTCGAAGGAAAGCCCAAGGCCCTCGAGCAAAGTTTTGCGCTGCGGGCTGGCCGACGCAAGGATGAGACGACCACTCATCGAAGACCGACGGCGGTACGGACACGCTCCATGGTAGCCTCTGCCACCGTCGCTGCTTTCTTCGCGCCTTGTGTCATCACATCACGGATGTAGCCGTCATCTTTTTCCAGTGCGGCGCGGCGGCGGCGCATCGCGGCGAACACATCCAGATATGTCTGGAGCAATTTTTTCTTGGCATCGCCGTACGGCAATCCGTTCTTGTACTCGGCGGCGAGCGCTTTCTTGCCTGCTTCATCCAAAAAAAGCTTGTGGATCTGATAGATGATGCACGTATCCGGGTCCTTGGGAGCGTTCATGCCCTTGGAATCCGTCACGATGCCCATGATCGCCTTCTGGATCTCCTTCTCCGATCCGAAAAGCGCAATGGTATTGCCGTAACTCTTGCTCATCTTTTGGCCATCCGTGCCCGGCACCACGGCCACATCCCCGCCGATGAGCGGCTCCGGCACCGTGAAAGTTTCTCCGTAGGCATTATTGAATTTGATCGCGATATCGCGCGTCATTTCCAAATGCTGCTTCTGGTCTTTCCCAACCGGCACCAGATTCGCATCGTAGAGCAGGATATCGGCCGCCATCAGCACCGGATAGGTGAAGAGACCTACGGACGCCGCGATCCCCTTTTCCACTTTCTCCTTGTAGCTCACCGCGCGTTCCAAGAGCCCCATCGGCGTGACAGTCGAAAGAATCCAGAGGAGTTCGGCATGCTCGGGAACATCCGATTGAAAGAACAGAATGGCCGTAGCGGGATCGAATCCGCAGGCGAGGAGATCGAGTACGGCGTCATGACGGTATTCGCGCAGCAGCTTGCGATCCTGCACCGTCGTCAGAGCATGCAGGTCGACGATAAAATAAAAACTTTCACCCGCCTTCGTGACGCGGTCAATGTTGGGCTTGATCGAACCGAAATAGTTTCCCAGATGCAATTTGCCGGACGGCTGGATACCGGAGAGGACGCGCATGGGATGTATGGTAGCGCGTGAAGACAGTGAAAGAAACGAGCAACGAAAAACCAGTACGCAGCAGCAAACGCTCACGCCGTCCTCTTCAGCTTTGCCAAGAGTCCCTCAAACACTTTGGGCATGGGCGACTCGATATGGACGATCGCGCCGGTATACGGATGCGGGAACGTGAGCGAGAACGCATGCAGGAAGATTTTATGGAAATGAAATGCCTGGCCGAACGGCCCGTTGAACTTGCGCTCGCCATAGAGCATATCGAGCACCAGCGGGTGATGGATCATCGCGAAGTGGCGGCGGATCTGATGATGGCGACCCGACTCGATCTCGGCTTCCATGTACGACGCCGGCGAAAACCGTTCCAACGTGCGGTAGAGAGTGAGCGCTGCGGCCATCTCGCCCTTCGCGCGGGTCGGGAGCGACAGGCGGATCTCGCCTTTGTCGCGCGCCACCCTGCCCGCCACGACCGTGCGGTAGACCTTCTTCCAGCCCGCGAATTTCGTCTGGAGCGTGCGCGCGAGTATCGGCTTATTTTTGGCGAAGAGCACGATGCCGGACGTATCGAAGTCCAAGCGATTCACCGGGTGAATGCCCGGGTATTCTTTGCGCAGAAAATCGAAGAGCGGCAGCTTGCCCACCGCCCCCTTGCCTTTCACCACCAGCTCCCCCGCCAGCTTGTGCACGGCGAGGTACTGTTCATCCTGGTAGAGGATGCGGTCTTTATTGATGGGCATGCGGCAATGGTACAGGAATTACCCGATCAGAACTTGAAACCTGAATCCGTATCATTTGGATGATCCTCTTCATCTTCTTCATCCATGAAAAGCTTGCGCTTAAAATCCTTCTCCGTTATTCCGTATGGCACGTGATAGAACCCATCGAGCTGGGCGGCGGGCGCCTCATCCCCGGCTTCGAGGAGCAGCTCACCGGC
>DAISLF010000062.1:0-5951 GCA_036820585.1 Candidatus Peribacteria bacterium
TGAATTGCGCGTAGCCGCGAGGATGGATGAGCCGCGCGTGTTCCAGCGCATGCGCCTTCGTGAATTCCACGCCGAAGAACAGAATCTGCGCCGAGTAATTCACCCACAGGAGCAGAACCACCAGCGAACCCGCGGCGCCGTAGGCGGAGAGAGAATCTTTGCGGCCAAGGTAGATGCCGAGCACCGATTTGCCGATCGTGAAAAAGAGAGACGTGAGCGCGGCGCCGATCCACACGTCGTTCCATGGCAGCAAGACGTCGGGCAGATACTTGAGCAGGATCGCGAAGAGCAGGAAGATGACAAGGAACGACAAGGTGAAATTGAGGAGCGGCAGCAAGGCCGCAAGCCCTGGGAAGTGCGCCGAAAGATACTGCATGAAGAGCAGCATGAGGGCGGAGACGACGAGAGAAACCAAGAGCAAAAAGCCGATCGTGAGGATGAGGCCGACCGAGAAGATGCGCTTGAGAATCATGATCCAGATCGCATTGGCCGTTTTTTTGGTCTCCACTTTCCAGATGAAATTGAATGCGTCTTGCAGCGCCGACATGAGCCCCGTGGCGCCCAGGAGCAAGATGACGAATCCGATGACGGCGGCGAGGACCGAGTGGGAGGAGGAGCCGGCGGCATCGATCATCGCGCGAACCGCCTGGCCGCCCTGCGCGCCGAGCAGCGCATCCATCTGCCCGACCACCTGCTGCTGCACAGCCGAGCGGCCGACGAAGAGGCCGAGCAGCGAGATGACGATGAGAAGAAGCGGTGCCAGCGAGAAAACCGTGTAGTACGCCGTCGCGGCGGCCAGCTGCCCCGCCTTATCCTTCTGCCACTGCCGGACGCTTTTTTTGAAAACGCGCCAATACTTCATATGCACTATTGAGACGGACCCCAAAGAAGGGACTTACAATGTTGGATTAGGAAGGATGAATGGAGCTCATGGGAGTTTATCAGGAACTGGCGGAGTGGAACTGGACGAATGATTCTAAACAAGAGCTATACTGAACGACATGTCTGATCCCTTCTCTCATCCAAAAATCTTCCAATGGCTGTCTTTCGGAAGAAAACTCTTCCTGGCAATAGCGATTGTCATGATTTTTCCATCCCTATTCATAGATGATCCCAATGCAACAGCATTTCAAATAGTAGTGTTTACTTCTCCCTGTTGGGGGGCATTGCTCCTCATGCTGTTGCATATCATTGCTACCCCAGCGGCCAAAAATTATAAAAAGGGGTTCTTCCGGCGATTAGTGATTGTCATTACGCTTGCTGCCGATGTTATTGCTGCACTCTTGCTCCTCGGGGTTTTCGCCTACACCGTGCTAACCTCCAGCCTCGGTCAAGGATGGATGCATCGCTGATCTGAACCCATGCATCCTCTCCAGGTTATTCTCTTTTCTTTTTTTTGACGGACACCCCTCGCCGTATCCACGCGCAGTCAAGATGGAGGAAGATCTACTCCGAGAAAAGACAAACACCATAGTGGGAGACAGTGAATCTTAATGGAGCCGCTTCGGGGATTTGAACCCCGGACCTACTCATTACAAGTGAGTTGCTCTACCACTGAGCTAAAGCGGCGTGAGCCCAAGCCTAAAGCTCTGCGGTCTCTTCTACAAGCGAAGAACGCTCTTCGCATGCTTGTCCAGGCGGCTAAAAAAGAAGAGAATGGCCGTCCTGCTCATTCGATGATCGCTCCGGCTCCGTCGCAAGATTGCGCCGAGAGAGGAACGTCCGGGCATCGCTGGAACGCCTAGTGGGTAACGCCCATCTATCCGTCACATATCCGGTAAAGACGGGTACGGACCAGTGCCACAGAGACGAGCCCCGCAATTGCGCAAACGAATGCGGGGAGTGAAACGCCTCGGAGTACCGAGGTCATGCAGCCTTCGGGCGGCGTGAAGGTAAACTCTAGGTGATGCAAGGAGGATTTGGGTGGTCGGAATCCGCGATGGTTCCGTCGCGCCGGTCACCCCTCCGCTCGAGGCGGCGGGCAACCGCCGTCCCAGAGAGATGATCATCCGCATCGGCCGCAAGGCCGGTGACGACAGAACCCGGCGTATGATTGGGCAGGACAAAGAAGAGGCTTCGGCCTCTTTTTTCTTTGGATAAAGAAGAAATCAAAGAGATCGAGGAGATCAATGATCTTGCAGTCATTCTCATCCTTTTGTTCCTCGCTCTCTTTGATCTCCTATCATCATTCTTTCAGGAGCGGCAGCGTCACCGTAAACACGCTACCCTTTCCTTCTTCGCTATCGAACCTGATGGTGCCTCCCAGTTTCTGCACGATATTCTTGCTCATGTAGAGGCCAAGGCCGTTGCCGTCCGTATCCATCTGCCGCACGTTGCGGGCACGGAAGAATTTTTCGAAGACGCGCTGCTGTTCGGCACCCGGAATGCCGATGCCCGTATCGCGGACGGAGATCGAAACATGGTCGCCGGCCAATGACATATTCACCTGCAACCGCTTGGCATCGGGAGAATATTTGAGCGCGTTGGTGAAAAAATTCTGGAGCACGATTTGGAGAAGCAACGGATCGGTCATCACCCAAGCCGGCTCCTGCGGCAATGATAAGAGAAGGCGAAATTCGTGTTCTTTTGCCATTGTTTCCCATTCTTTGGACAGCGCTCCCAAGAGATCGCTCAAATTCGTTTTGCACTTCTCGATGGTCAGTCCTTCCCCTTCGAGACGCGCGATGTGGAGGAGCGCATCGATCAGATCGGCCATGCGCTTCGCCGCGCTTTCGATCTCGGACAGATACGATCCCTGCACGGCAGTCATCGCTGATTTCTCGCCGCCGAGCAGCTCCACATACCAGCGGATGGAGGAGAGAGGCGTGCGCAGCTGATGGCTGGCGAGCGAAATGAATTCGGATTTGATGTAATCCACCTGGCGCTCTTCGGTCATGTCCTGGAAGACCATGAGCGCTCCCTGCTGCTGGCCGTCTTGGAGCAGCGGCGTCACCATGAGATGCACCGGCAGCGTGGTCTTGTCTTTGCATCCCATGTTGGCGCGCGTCGACGGATGCGAGCGGTATCCCACCTGAAGCTCGATGGCACCCGTCAGCGGATGATTCTGCGGACCATACGCCTTGGTTCGCTCCATGATCAGCAGCGCCTCATTCCCTTTCTTGCCCATCAGATCATCGCGCTCGAAACGCAGGAGGCGCAGCGCCGCCGGATTCACGTCCGTGATGATGCCGCGCCTGTCCGTGATGATGATGCCGTATGCCACCGTCTCCAGGATCGTACGATCGAGTGTGTATTGCCGGCGCAATTCGCCGGTGCGTTCGTTCACTTTTTCTTCCAGGTGATCGTAGGTGTCTTTCAGGCGCGCGGCGAGATCAGTCGCTATGCGGTCCAGCTGCTCGACTTCGTCACCCGTAAAGACGGAACGACGCAAAATCCAACTGCCGGGACGCAGCGCTTGCATGCCGCGCGATAAGCGCAGGAGCGGCGACACCAATGCGCGCGCGACGATGGACGCAAGCAGAGCGGAAAGCAGCAAAAGCAGCGTACCGATCAGCAGCAGACTGATGCCGAAAAGCGTGACGCTTTGGAACGCTTCGTTGCTATCCATCTGTACGACGAGCCCCCAGCCGAGCAACGGGATATAGCGCTCGGCCGCCAGTGCTTGCGTCCCGCGCTCATCCCGGGCATCCGCTTCACCTTCATTCCCCTGTGCCGCCAAGGACAGAGGAGTCGTGCCCAAAAATGCATCGTCCATGCTGCCGAGCGGAAAACTGCGCAGCGGTTCTCCCGCCGAATGATCGATGACCGTGATCTCGCCGCCTCTGGCCTGCGCGATGGTGACGCGCGCGGTCTGACCGATGGACTGGAGCGCGAATACGCTCGCGAGCATCCGTTGCACGCCGTAGCGCACTGCCAGGAATTCGCCGTGTTCGCCTCCATGCAACAGCGGCACATACACATCGTTGGCGTGCCACCCGCGCTTGGCATCCACCGATGGCACGAGCATTGTCGATTCCAGAGAAAAGAGCGGCACGGGGCTGCGTTCGCCGATGCTGCCGATGGCATGATGCGCGGCATCGAAGAGCGTCATGCCGAGGACCGGCACTTGCGCGGATTGCAGCTCTGCATTCATACGCTCTAGAAAAACCGTTGGTTTCTGCGAAGTCATGACGTCTTTCCATTCCGGGCGCACGGCAAGAAGTGCGGTGCGCTCGCGATCTTGCTGGGCGCCATCGGCCAGCAAATCTTCCCGCGCGGATGCGGCGTCGGAAAGCTGGGAGAAAACGCGATGCATCAAAATGGAACGCGTGACGACGAACGACAAAATCCCCAGCAAGAAGACGGTGATCGTGGTGAGGGCCAGCCACTGCGTCACCATCTTTCGCAAAATGGAATGACGCACGCCGGGCAGCGATGCTGCTTCCTTGCGAGCGGGGCCAGTGCGGCCGGAAAAAAGAGGAGACATGGATGTGGATGTTTCTCTCGATTATAGCACGAAACTCCGCTGTTTTCCAGGCTCAATATACCGTAGTAATGGCTTCTACATAGCAAAAAAACGCCCCCCTCGCGGGAGGCGTTTCGAAAGACAGGACTAACGGGTGACCGTGATGTTGTTGGCCTGCTCCGCACCGGGAGCGGAAACGGTGATGCGCGCGTTCGAATCCTGGACGATCGTGTAATTCGTGCCCGTGCCTGCGGCGGGAGCCTGGGGATCCACGGGGATGCTGACGAGGTAGGAGCCGGTGAGGACGCGCAAGTTGACGCCGTTGACGCAGGTGGCGGCCGCCACTTTGCAGATGCCTTTGGCCGTAGTGAGAGGGATGCCGGCCGGGAGCGAGCCGTTGTTATCAATGGCGTACTGGTACACCGCATTGAGGATCGTGTTCACATCGCTGCGGCGCTGCGCATCGCGGGCGTTGCCGAGTTGCTTGGTAGGATTGATGGCGACGATGACGATGGAAGCGAGGATCGCGATGATGCCGATCACGAGCAAGAGCTCGATGAGGGTGAACCCGCGACGGAAGGAAGAAGTAGTGCGCATAAAAAATTGTGGAGGGAAATGGAAAGATTTCACGAAGTATATCCGCTCTGCGCGCGCGCAAAAATTATTTACGCTTGACGCTACGCCAGGAAAATCTCCGAACTCGAAAAATATTTTTCGACGACTCCATCAAAAAAAACGCCCCCCTCGCGGGAGGCGTTTCGAAAGACAGGATTAGCGGGTGACCGTGATGTTGTTGGCCTGCTCCGCACCGGGGGCGGAGACGGTGATGCGGTTGTTGGCATCTTTCATGATCGTGTAATTCGTGCCCGTGCCTGCGGCGGGAGCCTGGGGATCCACGGGGATGCTGACGAGGTAGGAGCCGGTGAGGACGCGCAAGTTGACGCCGTTGACGCAGGTGGCGGCCGCCACTTTGCAGATGCCTTTGGCCGTAGTGAGAGGGATGCCGGCCGGGAGCGAGCCGTTGTTATCAATGGCGTACTGGTACACCGCATTGAGGATCGTGTTCACATCGCTGCGGCGCTGCGCATCGCGGGCGTTGCCGAGTTGCTTGGTAGGATTGATGGCGACGATGACGATGGAAGCGAGGATCGCGATGATGCCGATCACGAGCAAGAGCTCGATGAGGGTGAACCCGCGACGGGGGGAGGATGAAGACATACAGAGAGTGGGGTAAAGAAAAGAGGGAAACAAAAACATTTCAACTCATTGAACGGAAGTATAACAACTTCTGCGACGCGCATGACCCATTGGGCTTGCGGTCACCTGAAAATTATCGGAAGACACAGAAAAGACAATCGAGTACGCGAGGAATGAGCGGCGAGTCTTGCATCTCATTTTTCGTCTCTCACTTGCACACCATCGGCGTCTGCACATTGAGACACGTACCTGCATTGCACACCTGCCATGCATACGCGCCGCTCGAAGTATTGCATCCCGGGACGGCGCAGCTGCAGGCGGCGCCTTGCGGCTCATCGGCGGGATAGAG
>DAISLF010000063.1:0-5802 GCA_036820585.1 Candidatus Peribacteria bacterium
TTTTTGCATGGACGTTATCCTCTCATATGCATCTACTTATTGGAAGGGATACTAGCACCAAAAAGCGGACCGATACCTGATCTGTCCGAACCACTGTATTCTCTGGAGTATGCAGCTTCTCTTCACCCGGTTTCCGCTTGAGAGCGCCTATGGCGGCGCCGAAGTGCAGACGATCGCGCTGATGGAAGAGCTGCGGCGACGCGGACACACGATCGGCTTCCTGGGAAGCTGCAGCGTACTCAGCAAAGAACTGCGCGCTCGCGATTTTCCCTGCGTCGATCTCACAATCGGCGAGCCCCCCGTGACCAAGTGGGGGGCGGCGAGCTTTCTGTGGCGCGCGCCGCGGATGCGCAAAAAACTGCTCGCGGCACTGCGGGGATTCCCCGGCGTGAAGGCGATCTTCATGCTCAGCATGTCGGAGAAAATACTGATGACGGAGTGGGCGCACGAGCAAGGCATTCGCGTCTTCTGGATCGAGCATGATCGCGTGGGATCGTGGCTGCGGCAAAACCCGTGGCTATCGCGCCTGCGCGCGCTCAGCAAGATCGTAACGACGATCGTCGTCTCGGATCTGAGCCGGGATATCTACGTGGAGCTCGGCTGGCGGCCGGAGGATATCCGCGTGATTCCCAATGGCATTGATCTGACACGATGGAAGAAGCGAGAAACGAGTGCCGAAACGCGAGGACCAGAGCTGCATATCGGCACGGTCGCACGCTTGAGCAAAGAGAAAGGCCTCGATCTCCTGATCGAAGCAGTCAAAGACATTCCCGACGCATTGCTCGATATCGTAGGATCTGGCAAAGACGAAACAGCGATCAAAACGTTGGCAAAACGAACAAACGAACAAACGACCAAAAGAATCAATGTTCGTCCGAATGTTCCCGATCTCTGCGCCTTCTACCAGTCTCTCGATATCTTCGTGCTGCCGTCGCGCGAGCATGATCCGTTCGGATTGGCGGCGGCGGAAGCCATGAGCCTGGGCATCCCGACGATCGTGACCGACGCCTGCGGCATCGCGGGCTCTTTGACGAATGGCGAAGACGCATTGATCGTTCCAGCCGGAGACACCGCCGCGCTTTGCGCCGCGATCATGCAATTGCGCGATCCCGTCTTGCGCGCAACGCTGGGAAAAGCAGGAGCAGAGACCGCACGCACGCGATTCTCGAAAGAAGCGATGGCGGATCAGTATGAAGCGCTGCTGCGATAAGAAAAAGAAATCAAAGAGATCGAGGAGAGCAAGGAGATGCCGTTTCCCTTTTATTCGTTGCTCTCTTTGTTCTCCTCGAAATCCTCTCCAGAAAATCCACTCATTTTCCTGACGCTCACTCTCGATCCTCCTATACTCCCCCCATGCGTCTCCGCGCCCTTTGCGCTGGCATGGCCGCCTGTCTCTTGATGGGCCTGCTTCCCGCGCAAGGAGTGGGCGCATTTTTTCCGCCACCGGCAACGTCCGTTGCCCATGAACAAGGATTCGATCCGCCCATCGATGCCCTAAGCGTCGGCATCGCGGCTAGCGACATGCAGCTGGAAGTGCGGGGCTTCGATACGCAGTGGAGCGCATGGCAGCCGCTGCAGATCAATAGCGAGCAAGACCCTTCTTCTCATGAATCCACCTTGGTGATGTTCGCGCATCCCGTGAGCCGCGTGCAGGTCCGCGGCACTCCGGCGCACTACGATATCCATCCCATCCGCGTGTCTTCCGCGCCCGCGCACTATCAGGTGGCGGCGCTGGGTGGAGCCGCTGCGCCCAAGATCCTTTCGCGCAGCGATTGGGGAGCCAATGAAGCGCTGAGCATCGCGCCCGCCAGCTGGGCCAACGGTTCCTCCAGCTCCGATACCACCGAAACGAAAACGGACCAGTCCGTGCCGTCATCGCGCGTGACCGATTGTCAAAATGCCCTTACGCAATTTCCGGATGAATTCAAGACGACGGGGCGTGTGATCTCCACGAATGCCCAAGGCCAGCCCTTGCGCTGGCCCGAGTCCTATTCGCCTTCGGTGCGCCTGCTCGTCATCCACCATACGGCGGATCAGGTGAGCGGCGATCCGCGGCCGGGCGTGGAGCGCATGCGCGCGCTCTACCAATACCATACGGTGAACCGCGGCTGGGGCGATGTGGGCTACCACTACGTGATCGACGAGACGGGACAAATCTACGAAGGCCGGGCGGGCGGCGACTTCGTGGTGGGCGGGCACGCGTACTGCAACAACGTCGGCACCATCGGCATCGCGTTGATGGGAAATTTTGATGTGGAGAATCCCTCACAGCTTCAGATCCATAGCTTGCAGCAGCTGCTTACGTCACTCGGGCATAAGTACCAAGTGGATCTGAACCGAAATGTGTTCTTCCACGGCAAAACACTGCCGTCCATCGTGGGACACCGCCAATTAGTCTCAACCGACTGTCCCGGCGCACAGATGTGGTCGGCGCTCGATCAGGTGCGCGCGCATGCCAAGACCGGCGGCAGCGATGCCGACGTCTCGTTCCCGCCACTCATTTCTCCGCCGCCGCCAAATCCTGCCGCCTCCTTCCCCGTCACCGCTCCTCGCTCACAGTCTTCCTCTTCCTCCGAAGCGCGCGTGATTTATAACGCCGATGGTCTCAGCGCACTGGGATCGCTCACGGCAGCCGGCCGCCCGGGCGGCGAACTGCTGCTGTCTTTTCTCTATCAGGCGAATCATCCGGTGAATAAAGACGCGCGTATCGCCTCAGTCATTCGCTCCCATCCGCAGATGCAAATCTGGGAAGAACAAAATAACGTCTATACCGCGGTGCGTGCCGTCACCACTCCCATCTTCCTGAGCAAAGGCCAGTCGGTGCTCATCCGGCTGAAGGTGCACATGCCGCTCGACCGCGGCTCATTCGGGGTGCACATCGGCTCCCTTGCGTATGTGCTGGAATCCTCGGGTATGCGTGTGCACACCCAACTCACGAGCTCGTATCAGATCTACAAGAATGACGGCACCACCGTGTACTCGGGGCCGCAGAACTCTTCTTCCAGTGCCCACGCTCAGACCCCGGCTCCATCCGCCGCGCATGGACAGGACCCGCACATGATCCGCATCCGCCTGCATGATTCCGCCGACACGCAGCCCGCCACGGTGACGCTCTCGACTTCCGCCCCTCCGACGGTGAGCGGCCAAAGCTTTGTGGGAAAAAGTATTGTCCTCTCGCAAAACGGCAACGGCTGCGTGGCAGCCGAGGACGGACGGCAAGTGGCCTCCGCCGTCGTGCGCATCGATCCCGGCGATGGCATCGCTACCCTTGCTTCCTGGCAGAAAACGCGCAACCGATTCCGCGGCATTATGGAATGCCGGGTGATCGACGGGCAGTTGGCGCTCATCAACGAGTTGCCGCTGGAAGACTATATG
The DNA here is from genome assembly GCA_036820585.1 of Candidatus Peribacteria bacterium. Taxonomy (GTDB): domain Bacteria; phylum Patescibacteriota; class Gracilibacteria; order Peribacterales; family Peribacteraceae; genus DAISLF01. Next base: position 3,376 of record DAISLF010000063.1, read on the forward strand.
GCGGGCTTGGCGGAAGAACCCGACACGCAGGCCTATGAAAAGCAGCGCGCCTTCGCCATCGCGGCCCGCACGTACGCGGCCTACTACCTGGACCCTTCGCACCGCAAATTTCCCGGCCAGCCCTACGACGGCTCGGATTCACCCGCCGAATTCCAAGTGTATGGCGGCGCAGTTTTTGAGTCTGCCAATCCGCAATGGGTGCGCGCGGTGCAAACTACGATGGGCAACGTCCTCACGGTCAATGGCGATGGCATCAAGCCGCCGTACTTCACGAGCGACGACGGCCGCACCCGCTCGCCCGTCGAAGCAGGATGGGGCAATGCCTATCCGCATGCCGCAGTGTTCGCATCCAAGCCCGATCCCTGGTGCCAGGGCATGAGACTGAGCGGCCACGGAGTCGGGATGTCTGGCTGCGGTGCCACGGGCCAAGCCAAAGCCGACAAGACCGCCGAGCAAATTTTGCAGTACTATTACCCAGGCGCGGTGATCGCAAGACAATAGAAAATTCTCCCCGCAAAACGGAAATCCGTTCCCGCAAATCGGTCAGGTCTTCCATGACAGGGGAGACCCCTACTCCCTGCTCGGCATCCGTGCTCTTTCAATGGCGCTGCCTGTGGCGATGGTACCAAGCCAACCCTTCGTCGTAGTGACAATTTTTCATCAGATGATCATATAGCGCATATGCACCGATGAAAGAAAGGATTGAAACTATTCCAGCCTCTATCACATTCAGCCAGGGAACTGGCTCCCCAAAAGCCAGCACTATGGTCGTGATGAGGCTGCCGCCCGCCAGGAGCGTCAGCACAAAGAGAAGAAAGACGCCCATCGCCTCCTGCAGTTTCATAGCAGAGCTCCGTGATGTGGAAGACCAATCCCTATGCGCACCGTGCGCACAAGGCCGGGCAGATCGTACGCAAAAAATTTCTCCGTTCAAGCGAGAAAGCGTCTTTTGATGTGAAAAGCTGCAGGAAACAGCAGGCTATGCTCCGGTGACAGCGCGGCGCAGCGCCTTGAAGAGGCCGCGATGTTTCTTCATTTCCAGCACTTTGCGCTGCGCTTTGCGGGAGCGCCGTTGCTTTTGCTTGCGCAGCTTGAACATTTTTTGTTGGCGTGCCGAAGTACTGCCGCGCATTTTTTCTTCTATTTTGAGAATCAGGAGCTTCCACGCGGAGAGACGGTTGGCGCTTTGTTCGCGGTGCTTCTGGCATCGCACTTCGACGCCGCTCGGGCCATGACGCAGCAAAACGCAGCTGTTGGTCTTATTGATCTTCTGGCCGCCTGCGCCCGTGCCGCGTACGAATTGCTCCGAGACATCCACTGGATTGATTCCGAGTGACGCGGCTTTGGAGACAAATCCGGCGGGAAGCTCGACGGGGAATTGCATGAAATCAGCATACTCCATCATTCTCCAGCGGCTCGATAGGCAACAGGCGGACATCGCATCTGTCACTTTCTTGGACGGCAAGGACCAGATCCATATCCTCGGCCATCAATCTGCGAAACGTACTCGCGATTCCCTTGGAGGCAGTGGCGATCCGACGGGGCGATTCAAGAGAAATTCCTTCCGGCAATTCGGTTCGTGCAGACTGCAACGATGCGGCGTGTTCCATTGTCAAAGTATAGCGGATGGGATCAAGCAACGGCCTTCAACAGTGCTTCGATGCGGTCGCATTTCTCCCACGCCACGCCCAGATCCTCGCGGCCCATATGACCATACGCGGCAAGCTGACGATATTGAGGCCTGAGGAGATCCAGATCGCGGATGATGGCGGCGGGCCGCAGGTCGAACACTTTCGGGACGGCTTGTTCCAGCGCACGATCCGATATTGTTGCGGTGCCAAAAGTATCCACGCGGATGGAGACGGGCGCCGCGATGCCGATGGCGTACGCCACTTGCACTTCGCATTTCGACGCGAGCCCCGCCTTGACCACGTGCTTGGCCACCCAGCGTGCGGCGTACGCGGCAGAGCGGTCCACTTTGCTCGGGTCTTTGCCCGAGAACGCACCGCCTCCGTGCCGGCTGTAGCCGCCGTAGGTATCCACGATGATCTTGCGTCCGGTGAGCCCGCAATCGCCCGGCGGTCCGCCGATCACGAAGCGCCCCGTGGGGTTGATGTGAAATTTCGTCCGCTCATCCAGGTATTGCCCGCACACCGGATCGATGATGAGCGCCTTGATATCCGCGCAAATGGTTTCGTGCGACACGGTATCGGCGTGCTGCGTAGCGATGACGATACACTCGATGCGCTCCGGCTTGCCGTCTTCGTCATACTGCACCGTCACCTGGCTCTTGCCATCGGGACGCAAATACGAAATTCCTTTCGCCTTGCGCACTTCGCTGAGTTTTTTGGTGAGCCGGTGCGCGAGCGAGATCGGCAGCGGCATCAGCTCCGGCGTCTCGTCGCAGGCGAAACCGAACATCAGCCC
>DAISLF010000064.1:0-5756 GCA_036820585.1 Candidatus Peribacteria bacterium
GGTATGGATGACGAAGTCGTCTTTCTTGGGATCGTCTTTGGGATTGGCAATGCCATGGCGGAAACGCAGGAGAGATTTGATATCGTCGATGGCCACATCAAAATTGCCCACAGCTTGCAGCGTCATGTAATTCACATATTTCTGCCCGGTGATATTGCGGGCGAGCGTATAGGGCACGTAGATGCGGTTATCGACATTCTGGAAAAACTGCGAGCCAAGCGGCTTCGTCACACCCACGACGGTAAAATACTCATTGCCGACTTTGAGTCGTTTGCCCAGCGGGTTCGCCGCGCCGAAAAACTTCGTGGCCGCGTCGGGCCCGATGGTGGCGACCGACCGGGCTCCTTGGCCGTCATCCCGCCCGATCAGGCGGCCGACAGCGGCTTCGGTGCTCTGGTTTTGGAAAAACGTCTCGGTGATGCCGAGCACTTGGGACGATCCTTCCTGGGTATCGTACGACACCGTGCCCGGCACGAAAATGACCGGCGCGAGATCGGTGATGGTGGCGAGCTTCCCGAGCGCCGTCAGATCGTCGAAGGTCAGGCTGTCGTGTCCCGTGGAAACACCGCTCGGCCCGTTCTCCTGCTGGCCTGGGAAAACCACCATGCTCTTGGCACCGAGGCTGCTGATTTGGCTCAGGATGACGCCCTTCATGCTTGCGCCGATGGAGCTCATGAGCACCACCGAGGCGACGCCGATGATGATGCCGAGCATCGTCAGAAGCGAGCGCGACACATTGGTCGTGACGCCGCGCAGTGCCGTTGCAGTGAGGTCGTGGAGCAACATGGAACATGAGGGGGTGATGCCGGTCATTTCAATTGCGCGCGGTCGATCGCGATCTGCCGTTTGAAATCGCGCGAATCCGACGCGATGCGGCCGTCGCGGATATGGATGATGCGCTCGGCGTGCTGCGCGGTCGTCTGCTCGTGGGTGACGAGGATGATGGTGTGTCCGTCTTTGTGCAGCTGTTGCAACGCCTGCATCACGGCGACTCCCGAAGCGGAATCGAGATTGCCCGTGGGTTCATCGGCGAAGATCACCTCGGGCTCGGTGACGAGCGCGCGGGCGATGGCGACGCGTTGCTTCTGGCCGCCGGACAGCTGGCTCGAGAGGAAATTCGCGCGGTCCTTGAGCCCGACCGTCTCGATGGCCCGCAGCGCGAGCCCCATGCGTTGCGCTTCCCGAATGATCGGATGATACAGAAGCGGCAAGAGCACGTTTTGCAGGACAGTCGTGCGCGGCAACAGGTTGAACGCCTGGAAGACAAAGCTCACGCGGGTGGCGCGGATGCGCGCGAGCGCGTCATCGGACATCGCCTCGGTGGCTTTCCCCTGGAAGAGATATTCGCCCAGCGTATGCGAATCCAAAAAACCCAGGATATGCATCAAGGTCGATTTTCCCGAGCCCGACGGGCCCATGACGGAGACGAACTCTCCTTTCTGGATCGAAAGATTGATATCGAACAACACGGGCGTCTCCACCTCTTCATTGAAGTACGATTTGCCGAGATGGCGGATATCGATGAGAGGAACGGAGGCAGTGGACATGCAAGCGATATGAACGGAAGTAAGAAGTACCGATGAACATTATTCGTTCTTCATTTTCATTTCGTCAGAACCACCACCGTCTCGTCTTCTTTGAGGCCGCTCAGAATCTCGATGTCGCCGGAGGCGCCCTCCATGCCGGTCGTCACCGATTGGTTCGCGGCGGTCCCGTCTTTCTGCAGGATACGGACGTACTGATGCCCATCGGTGTCCTCCAGCACCGCGCGACGCGGGACGCTGAGCGCGTTCTTGCGGATGCCGGTCGTGATGGTGGAGTCGCCGGTCATGCCGATTTTGAGCTCGGGATGCGGATGGAGGAAGTCGAGCTCCACGCGATACTTGGAGACGCCGTCTTTATTGGTGGCGGCGGCATCCACTTCGCTCACGCGCAGCTGGAAGTGCGTGCCGCGAAACGCATCCAGCTCCACGCTGCCGGACTGCGAGAGCATCACTTTGGGGACATCAATTTCGGAGACGAACATCTCGGTGCGGAAAGGCGAGTCGCCGATCATGGCGACGGCGGCGCCGGCGGGCAATCCTTCGCCGATGCGGATCTTCACGTGTGTGACCGTGCCGGCGATGGGCGCCACGAGGATGGTATCCGAGTAATCGGATTCTGCGCGGGCGAGATTGGCCTGCTCCGCCCGCACGCGGGCGCGGGCGGCGTCCACGTCCGTGGAGCGCGGGCCGGCCTGCTTGAGAGCGAGATTGGCTTTCTCGGTATCCAGCGCCGTCTGATACGTGCGCACATTCGCTTCGGCCGTGGCCTTGGCGCCTTGCGCGGCGACCATGCTCGCCTGCTCGGCGGTCAGGCGCGTGTCGTAGGTGGCGGAGGCGGACTGGAAGCTGGTGAAGGCGGCGCTCAGCGCGGCGGAGGCCGTCTGCATCTGTGAGCGCGATGTTTCGAGCGTGTTCTTGTAGGTCTCGCGGTCGCTGTTTTTGAAGTAATTCGTCTCAGGCAATGCGATGATGAGCGAATATGCCTGGTCGATCGCGGATTGCGCATTCTGAAGAGCGGCATTCGCTTTGGAGAGAGCATCGAGCGCGGTATGGTAATCCGTCGCATTCGTTCCTTCTTTCTGCGCGGCACCGATGCCGTCGAGCGCTTTGTTCTTATTCGCGATGATGTCGGAATCGGCGCCCGGCCGGAACTTGATGACGGCATCTTGCACGATGGTCTTTCCCAAGACGTCATCAATGGACGCGAGAGCATTTTGTCCGGCGACCAGCTGTTGCGAGAGCGTGCTGCGCGCCGTATCCACCTGTCCCGATAAAGTCGTCTGGGCTTCCTGCTGCAGTACAGTCACTTTGTCTTTTTCCTGGGCGATGCTATCGGTGGCCGTCTGCAAGCTGGATTTGGCTGCATCGAGAGCGGCCTGCTTGTTCTCCACCTGCGCCTGTTCCACCGCAATATCCTCGGGACGGTTCCCCTCTTCGATGGCCTGCAGATCGGCAAGAGCCGACTGCAATGCCGCCGACTGAGACGCGACATTGGCGCTCAGGCCGCCGGAGCGCAGGGCCGCGAGGCGCTGGCCCGCATACACGCGATCGCCTTCTTTCACAGAAACGCTGGAGACGATGCCGATCCCGGCGAAACGCAATTCCAGCTCCCGCTCGGAGGCGACGGTTCCCACCGCTTCCACCGTCTGCACGACATCGCCGCGCACAACGGGCGCCGTGACGTACTGCGGCTTCTTGGGCCGGTTAAGGAGGACGATGCCTCCCGCCAGGAGAAGCGCGACAATGCCGGTGATGATGACGGAACGGCGGTGACGGGAAACAAATGTACGCAGCGTCATGGGAGGAGGAAGAAAATCAGGATTGGGAAGGACGGTTATATTTGCTGACGATTTTGTCTTGGAGATCGGCCAGCATGGATTGCTCGTGCGGGGTCAGAAGGGAGAATAATTCGCGGATCATTTTTTGGCGGCGCTCCATCTTGATGCGCAGAAGCTTGCCTCCCGCAACCGTGATGCGCAGACGGACGAGCTTGCGGTTCGCAGGATCGTGCAGGCGCTCCACCCATCCCAGCTTCACCAAACGGTTCACAAAGGACGTGGCCGACGGCGACGTGACATGCAGCGCATCCGCCAGCTGCTTCATGGTGATTCCTTTCTGCTCGTTGATGATGATGAGCGCATGGATCTGCAGGAAATTCACGCCATGCTCTTTGCCATCGAACTTCATATGATGACGCATCACCCTGCCGATCTCAAAACTGCTTTCAATGAGCCGCTCGATGGGATCCTCTGATGCTTTGCGCATAATAGTGCGAATGTAAAATTATTAGAGTGACTAATAATATGGAGTGAGTATGGAGACGTCAAGGGTTTCCTGCGAGATTGGCATGGAAAGAATTTGACACTGACTATTGAATCGGCAAAATGCACGGGGTTCCTTCCGCAATACCTATGGGAAATACATCGCATTCGCTCTCCTACGAATACACAGGAATCCCGCCAGACGGTACATTTCTGCTTGTGCAAAGTGATGTCCGGCGAGAAATTAATGCACGAGTTTCGGTGCGGATCCAACCTACCGCTCAAGGGACAGCATTGATTATCAGTAATCTCCAAACGATCGAAACTGAACGTGCTGCAGAGCTCATGCAAGCATTGCATCCTCTCTTCATCCAGAAACAGTAAACACGACTCACTTCGTCACGATCACTTTGCCGTTCATCGAGGGATGAATCGTGCAGTGGTAGGCATAGGTGCCCGGGGTGTCGAACTTGAAGGAGTACGTCTGGCCTGTTTTGAGCGTGGTGCTCTTGGGTCCGGCGGCGCCATTATCCTCCGTCACCGTATGCGAAGCCGTATCCTTATTGGTCCAGGTCACGACCGTTCCTTGGGGAACCGTAAGAATAGACGGACCGAAAGCGAATCCGGAGATGACTACGGTAGTATTGGCTGCCGCCGTAGAGGCCGAGGAGGCAGTCATCATGTTTTGGCTCGAAGCTGTCATCATTCCCTGATCGGAGGACGATCTCATGCCCGCCGCCGAGGAAGGCACGTCGCCCGTCGTATCGGTCGTCGTTGTCGTCGTGCAGCCCTGCAAAAGAACCGCTGTAAGAGCCGACATCATAAAACACACTGGAGCGTAGCCGCGCAGAAAAGAAGACTGATGGTTCATACAGGAGCAGGAAGAAAGTACGATTATCCTCTCCCCTAGACGGATGAACGTCAAAAAATTTTCCGCTTGAGCTTGCACGAGCGGTCTGACGATGCTGAAACTACTTCCCAGCCAATTCGCGCATGGCCGCTTCCACGGCTTTCGCGACGGGCTGGAGCTTGATCCCCTCTTTGGCCAATTTCTTGCCGCTCAACATGCAGTTGCTCCGTCCGGCTCGCACCACGCTCCCCAAATCCGCAAGCGGCATCGGTGCGAAAGTATGGGATGGATTGACTACCTCTTTATATTTCTCCATCAGTTCTTTGGGAGAAATCACCCCGGGATTCACGATATTGTAGATGCCGGTTTTACGCTTTTCGATCAGCGTCCGGGCGGCGATCAAAAAATCCGGCAGATACGTGATGGAGTTGGGCTCATCGAGCACCCTCGCATACTTGCGCAGCTTCATGAGCAAATTGCGCTCGGCTTTCGTGCCATCGAAGGGCATGCGCAACCGCAGGATCAAGACCGGGAATTCGCGCAGCATTTGGTCGCTCCAGGCCTTGGTGCGCGAGTAGACGCTGCCCGCGAAATTCGGCGGATCGTCTTCGCCAAATCCTTTGCCGGCATTGTCTCCTTCGTAAATGCAGCCGGAGCTCATGTGGACGAGGGAGATATTTCGCTGCAAACACTCATGCAGCAATACGAGCGGGCCCGTCACGTTGGCGCGCAGGGTCTCCTCTTTGTGATCTTCGCACCAGTCCACGTTGGGCGTCCCCGTCTTGCCTGCGCAGTTGATGATCATTTCGGGCTGCAGCTCATCGCACACGCGCCGCACGCTCGCCTGATCGGCGATATCCACCGGTGGCAGGGCCGCATCGGGATACGCGGCGGCGAATTGGGAACCCAGATAGCCGCGAGCACCGAAGATAACCATCGTCATGCAATGATCATAGCGAAGAGGTGTCAGAGGAGCCAAACGCCAAGTTCCAAGGCTGCGATTGCCGAGAAAATTCCAATACTTATGAAAAACTCGGCAGCAAGCTACCGAGTTTCTAGAGCAGCTTGAGCTGTCGCAGAGAATCATTGATGTCATCCATG
>DAISLF010000065.1:0-5749 GCA_036820585.1 Candidatus Peribacteria bacterium
ATGCGAATTACAGCTCACGAAATTGCACCGCTTTGTTGAAGGCATACGACAATCAAAAAAAATAAGAATCCGCCAAAGGCACTGGCACTTTGGCGCGCAGATTAGAGGAAAAAAAGAGAAACTGACAATAAAATCTCCGCAATTTTTCCCATCAAAGTAAGAACAGCTCCGTCTTGGGCGAGAGCGAAGGTCCATGCGTAAAGAAGGGCAACATACGGTGATGTTGCCCCTCTCGTTCCCTGCGCCGGTGATCTGGTCATTCCCACGTCACAAGCACCGGCTTCGGGTCCATCAAAGGGTCGATAACGGTGAGCGTGAGGACGTGGCGCTCGCCGCCGCATATTGACGTTATTAAAATTTGGTGTATAATTTCTAGGCTGTCACGAGTGTGACGGCGTGCAATCGAATCTCAATGGGATGTTCGACTGTGAAGATCCTTAAAACCATTGGGGCAGATTGCGCGATACACGACACTAGCCTTGGAGGGAGTCATGAAAGTTACGCACGAGAGCCTGCAGAAGTACGTCGGCGGGCAGATGGAGATCGAGAACCGCAATGAGGGTTACCTCTATTGCGGGGAGATCGAGACTATCACCCTCACCCACGAGAATCTGCGAGTACGGCTCAAGTGGAACGCGAAAATGGACGACGACCACAACTGGGTCAAGGATGACAAACTGGACTTGGAGGGCGACAACGGAGCGATCTGCCCACGTCCAGGATCTACCCGAGCCGTCTATTGATGACTCGGGATTTTTGAAATAATAGCCTGTCTCATTTCCGTCTGATGACGTACGAGTTACAGGTTACCTATACATTTCATGGAATCTTGAATGAGTCTATGCATCGTCGAAAGTGACCTTCCATTCACGCAAAGCTGATTTCAGAGATGCAATATTATTCTTTGCATCGTCATGCCAGTAAGTCTTCATTCCCATTCTCGCTGGAGTCACAAGATTTCTTTCCTGGTTATCGATAAAAGCTGACTTCATTGGTTCACACTGCGCTGCTTCCAATGCCACATCAAAGATAGTTGTAGTGCCATCGTGTTTGAGAGCGTGCACCGAAGCTGAAACAATGATCGGGTCGAAAAGTTCTGATAATCCCATCTTTTCATTGAGCAAATTCATGCGCTCACCGGCATTATCAGTAATGATGCCCAGTCTGTATCGCTTTCGCACCGCTCGAACGAGAGCAAACATCGGCTCATTTCTCTCAGTGGTTTGTAAAGCCTCGTAAAAAAGATCCGGAGAAATCTTTGTGCCGATGCTTTTGCCGAATGCATCCAAATGATCGCTGTATTTTCCTTCGGTGGTTTGCAGATGCCCGAAGTGCTGTCGGTAGCACTGGATGACCCTATCTATAGACAGCTCTGGAATCGCTTTGCAAAGATTTTCACAGACGGTCCCAGTTGCATTGAAATCAGTTGTCAGCACTCCGTCGCAATCGAAGAATATCGCTTTGAGCATGGTTGTTTAGCCTAGGGTAAGCGAGATAAACAGGAAAGTATTTTTGGTGCCGAAGGAGGGAGTCGAACCCTCACATCTTGCGATACACGATTTTGAGTCGTGCGCGTCTACCATTCCGCCACTTCGGCATGCATGACTACCAAAAGATCGAGGAATTGAATACTTGCGAAAGAATACAGCATTTGTGCCCGCACGAAAGGGACAGCTCAGGTACAATCTTCGTATCGAGCTGCCGAGGTTTGGCAGCCTTCTCCCCACGCATGAAACAATACCAGTCTTTCATCTTCGATTCGTACCTATGGAACGAGGAACGCTCCACGATCGAGCTGCGCTACACCCTGGATGATGAGATCAAATTTGTCGAAACCCTCACGCTCCCGCGCGGCTCCGGCATGGCCGTGAACGAGGAAGAATTCCACCGTGCGCTTTTCACACTGCACCTCATCGGCGGCATCAGCTACTACAAAACCTGCCTGCCCAAGCAGATCGTCATCCGGTCCGGGTCGCTTACGAAGGAACAGGCGGAATTTTGGCAAAGCGTCTACGAAAACGGCCTGGGCGAATTCTTCTACAAGAACGATATTGATTACCGGGGCTTAATCCAGTTTCCTTCAGCAACGACTAACGAGCAACCAGCCTTCGCTCCTGCGGGAGCTACGGCTGACCAGCGAGAAACGAGCAACGAGCAACACGTCCTCGTCCCCATCGGCGGCGGCAAGGATTCGCTCGTGACGGCGGAGCTCCTCAAGCACTCTTCGCATAAGCCGACGCTCTTCCGCATGGGTCATCACGCGCTCATCGATACGCTGGCGGACGCCGCGGATTTGCCGCTCATCACGGTCAAGCGGGCACTGTCGCCAGCTCTTTTCAAGCTCAATGAAGACGGCGCTCTTAATGGCCATGTGCCCATTTCCGCGTATCTCTCCTGCGTCGCGGTGGTCGTCGCGCTCATGCAAGGCTTCGATGCCGTCGCGATGAGCAACGAACGCAGCGCCAGCGAAGGCAATATCGAATTCCATGGAAAGGAAATCAATCACCAATGGAGCAAGTCGCTTGCGTTCGAGCGCGCGTTCCGGCGGTACCTGACGGACTTCGTGACGGACAAAGTGTCGTACTTCAGCCTGTTGCGCCCGCTGAGCGAGCTGCAGATCGCCAAGCTGATGGCCGGCTCTCCGCAGTACTTCCATTTCTTCACCAGCTGCAACGAAAACTGGAAGATCCTGCACGATTCGCCCAAGGAGCGCTGGTGTAGCCAATGCCCCAAGTGCGCCTTTGCATTCGCGCTGATGGCGGCGTTTCTCCCCAAGAAAACATTGGAAGACATCTTCGGCTCGATCCTGTTCGATGCTCCCGCGCTGCTCCCGTTCTACAGCCAGCTCTTGGGCTTGGAAGGCTGCAAGCCCTTCGAGTGCGTGGGAACCGTCGACGAAACCTCGGCGGCATTTCTCTTGGCTCATGAGCGCAAAGAGCTGAAGAACACGGGCGCGATGAAACTGTTCCTCGAGAAAGTCCTGCCGGGCATCCAGGATCCCAAGAAGCTCATCAAAGACACGATGACGCCAAGCAACGATCACGCGGTTCCCCCTGCCTTCTCTTCTGTTTTGCCCCGCTCATGATGGAAGAGCGCAGGCAGAAATGCCTGCTCCCATGAGCGGAGGCCTGTGTCTCTCATGCATATCCGCGACCTCGACGGCAAAAACGTTTGCATCCTGGGCTTCGGCAAAGAAGGCCGGGCGATGGCAATGGCGCTGGAGAAATATGCGCCGAAGGCAACGATCACCATTGCCGACGCCAATCCCGACTTTGCATATTCCGCCTTCCGCATGCAATCCGGCAGCGAGTATCTACAACACCTTGATCGCTTCGATGCGGTGATCCAATCTCCCGGCATCAAACCCTGTGCCGAGCTGGAGATGATCCACGATTGCCTCACCTCCGGCACGCAGATTTTTCTCGATACGGTCGCGCAAGCCGGGGCAACCGTGATCGGCGTCACGGGCTCCAAAGGCAAAAGCACCACCTCCACATTGATCTATGAAGTCCTGAAAGCCGCCGGCAAGAAGACATTTCTCGCGGGCAATATCGGCAAGCCCGCCATCGCGTGCTTGGACGAAGCCGCTGCCGACACGATCTTTGTACTGGAAATGAGCAGCTATCAGCTGATGCATCTGACGACGAGCCCGGCGATCGCCGTCATCACGAGCTTTTTCCCCGAGCATCTGGATTACCACGGCTCGCTCGAAGCCTACAAAGAAGCCAAGAAACACATCGCTCGCTTCCAGCGCAAGGACGGCATCGTTTTCTATAATGGTGATTCAGCGCAAGCCAAAGAGATCGCGGAAGAAAGCATCGGGAAGAAAATTCCTTTCACCGCCCATGATGCGCCTGTGTCGCTCGGCGAGATCCAGCTGATCGGACGGCATAACCTGAGCAACATCGCCGCCGCTTTCAAAGTGGCAGAGCATTTCGGAGTCTCAGCCGAAACCGCAATAAACGTTTTCCGCAATTTCACAGGCCTGCCGCACCGGCTGCAATCGCTTGGGGTGCATCAGGGTATCGAGTGGGTGGATGATGCGATCTCCACGACCCCGGAATCGGCAGTCGCCGCTCTGGATGCGCTGGGCGATCGCGTACGGACGATCATCCTGGGCGGCCAGGACCGCGGCTCTGATTTTTCAGAGCTTGCGCAGAGGATTGCCGCATCCCAGGTGCAGACCGTGATTCTTTTCCCGGGAAGCGGGCCGAGAATCCGTGAAGCGATTGGCAATGCACAGGCAGATATTTGTTTCCAAGAAGCGCAGAGCATGGAAAAAGCCGTGCTTCTGGGAAGACAGCACACCATGACAGGCGCCATCTGCCTCCTCTCGACCGCGTCCCCCAGCTACGGGATGTTCAAGAATTTCGAGGAAAAAGGAGAGCAATTTAAAAAATATATCGAGGAGCTCGTCTCCTGATTCGTTCACTGCTTGCTTCCATCTCCCACTTTCACTTTCGCGGGACGCAGCACTTTGCCGTGCAGCTCATAGCCTTGCTCGAAGACTTCCGTGACCGTTCCTTCTTCGCCGGGCCCCACCATCAGCACCTCGTGACGCGCGCTATCCGACTGCCGGCCCAGCACTTCCATCTTCTTAAGACCCATTTCCTGGAGCTGACGCAGTAGGTCCTGCTCGATGGCCAAGACGCCTTTCACCCATTCTTGGTTTTGAAGATCCGCCGGAAGATGCGCGAAGGCACGCTGGAAATTATCCACGACGGGCAGCAGTTTTTTAATAATATTCTCCGCCGCATAGCGCCGCGTGTCATCGCTGTCCTTCTGCATCCTGGCCTTGGCGTTCTGCAAATCCGCCTGCGCGCGGGCGGCGAGGTCCGTGAGCTTCGACAGCTGCAGCGCCATCTCCTGCACTTGGGCCTCGAGCGCCAGGACTCTCGCATCCGTCCCAGCGGCATGCAACGGGTCGCTCTGCGCAATCCCCTCGGGCGGAGGCATGCCTTTCCCCAGCGGATGGACGGCGCCGTGCTTCCCCGATGTTTTTTTTGCCGATTCCATGGCTGCATCGTACGCATAAACCCTGTAACGCGGAAGACAGGAACGCAGGATTTTCTTACCTGAGGTTGCGCCGGGTGACGGCTGCTCCACGTGAATCACGCAGGAAAACCGCTTTGTCCGTCTCATCCTGCGGACGGCGGCAAATACAGATTCTCCCGACTTCCGCAAAAACATCCTGCTACACTGCGAGTCGCACTATGCCTGCGAAGAAATCTTCCCGATCCCGGCGCCCCGCCGCCGCACCGCGACGGCGCAGAGCGGCTCCGGCTGCCATCGCGCCGGCAATAAAACCGAACCGCCTGCGTGCATGGCGCGAGTTCGGCCTCATGTCCGCAGTGCTCATCGCGCTCTACGCATTGCTTTCCCAAACGGATTTTTTCCAGCTGCCCGCTTCCATCGAAGGAGCCGCCAGCCTGGGAGCCGTCGCCATCGTGGGGCTCTTGGCTGCCACCTCTTCCTGTCTGGCTATCGTCGGCGGTTTGCTGCTCTCGGTCTCCGCCAAATGGGCGCAGGCGTATCACCCCGCCACCAGGTGGCAGAAGCTGCGCCCCCTGCTGCTCTTCAATGGCGGCCGGCTCGGCGGCTATTTCCTGCTCGGCGGACTCGTGGGAATTCTTGGCCACGCGCTCGCGCTCTCCGTCCACGCGACCGGGTACCTGACGATCATTGTCGCAGTCGTGATGCTGCTGCTCGGCATCAATGTGCTGGGCCTGGTACCCAAACAGTACTGCAC
>DAISLF010000066.1:0-5593 GCA_036820585.1 Candidatus Peribacteria bacterium
CAGAAAGGGATGGGCGCCGAGGCGGCTCTGCTGCTGCACTGGCTGGATATCGTAAGCCGTGAAGAGCGAGAAAATGATGACTCCGCCTCCCGCAATGAGCAGCTCCGTCGTGCCACCCCGCAGGCTCGGGAAGAAAATCTGCAGAAGACCAAGGAAGACCAAACCGAGCACCGCGAAGAAAAGTGACCGGCCGAGCACACCCAGATTCCATGAAGTCGTACGGGCAAAGACTGCCGCTGCAGCGGCCATGAAGGCCGTGGCTCCCAGCGCATTTACCAGGATAGTCGCGCCATTGGCGTAGCCGAGGAGCACATAGAGAATGTACGGCGTGACCGTGATGCCCGAGAGAATCGGGAAAAGTGCGAAGAGTAAGTAATTGAGCGGACTTCGCGCGATCCAAAAACGGGATGTGAGAATGATGGCCAGCTCGGCGATGAGGAGGACCATGCTCATGCCGGTTGTCAGAAGCGCGTCGGCAAATTGCATGCCTGCAAAGACGCCCACGACCGTGAGCGCCATAGCCAAGGCGAAGAGACCGTAGACTTGGGCTTCGACGGACGCGGAAATAACGATGGGTTCGTTACGGACAGGGGAAAATGTTGCCATAGATCCAGAGTATAAGTCTTTTGGCTTCGTTTTCAATCAAAATGACTGGATTTGATACAGCGAGTCGTCACTCTTGCCGCCAGACCGCACTGGTGGAAAACCTTTTTTTTTGGTATAATGGAGAGATTTCTTTCATGCACAAACCGCTCTTCCTGCTGGCAAGTTTCCTCGCTTTATTGCCGACGACAGCGCTTGCCTACAGCCTGGGAACCGGCTGGACGGGACCGATCTGCGCCTTTTTGCCCTGCACGCAGATGGGCGGCGGTTCCAGCGGACTGGCCAGCTATGTGCTAACCCGAGTGATTTCCGCGCTGCAAGTCGGTTTCGTCGCCATCGCGGCATTGGTGCTCTTCTTCGCGGCGATCAATATGGTGCTCTTCCCCCACGAAGATGAGGTCGTGAAAGAAGGACGCTCCGCTTTTATCTACACGCTTACCGGCGGCGCTTTCGTGGCGATGGCGCAATGGGCGGCGCAGGCATTCGCGCCGCTCTCGACGGGCGCCAATCTGGTGAATGCGTCGTTCATCGATACCGCCATCAATAATGTTTTGACTATGGCACGCCTCCTGCTGGCCATCCTGCTCACCGTGAATATCGTTGTGCAGGCATTCCGTCTCATCACTTCCCAAGGCGAACAAGACCAGGCAGAAAAAGCGCGCAAGCGCATGATCGCCAGTTTCATCGGCGTGGGATTCGTGATGACGGCCAATGTCATCGCAGTCTCAGTATTGCCGGGAGCCTCGGGCGCCATCGGGCTCGCGGAACAGATCGCAGGTATTGCCAATTACCTGCTGACCATCGTCGGTTTCGCTGCGGTGGTGGACATCATTATCGCAGGTGTCCTGCTGATCTTCTCGGTGGATGAAGGACTGAAAGACAAAGCGAAAACGGCGGTCAAAATCGGCGTCATCGGGCTGCTCGCCGTCGTGGTGGCCTATGCGCTCGTCGCCGGCTTCATCAATCTCCAATGACACTCCTTCTCCCGCTGCTCGGCATGCTGCTCCATGCACTCGGCTCGTCTGAGCATGTGCATGCGAGCTACAGCATCATCAATCAAACGGTGAATGGCGTGGGCGCGACGCTGCCGACTCTCGTGGGAGCGCAGTGTGACGCCGCCAATGGCGCATGCGGCTTCATTGGAATCGCCACCGGCATCATCGCGAAGTTCCGCCCCCTTCTGACTATCATGGCCATTTTGAGTATCACCATTTTCGGGCTACGTATGATTATCGGACAGGAAGACGACGTGCTCGAGAAAGCCAAACCTCTCATGACGGGCCTTATATCGGGCCTCGTGCTCTCATACTTGATCGATCCCTTCATCAGCGCTTTTTATGGCACGAATGGCGAAGTCCCGCGTGGCGCCATGGCGACGGGTACGCAGATCGTCAATGACCAGGTGAACGGCCTCATCAACTGGGCGCTCGTGATCGTTGCAAGCCTCGCCGTGCTGATGATCGTCATCGCGGCGCTCAAGGCGCTCCTGAAACCCACCAACGAGGAAGGTATCGCCAATTTGCGCAAAACATTCTTCTCCATCGGCGCAGGCATTTTGCTGCTTGTCTTTCGCGCGACGCTCGGCGGCGGTTTCGTGAATAACACGCACAGTCCCATTCCGATTCTCACCCCGGCGCTGCAGGTCATCAGCTACCTGATGGGCTTCTTGGCGCTCGCCGCGGTGGCAGTGGTGATCTACGCCGGGATCCAAATGATCTTCACGCTCGGCAACGAGGAGCAAGGCAAGAAAGCACGCGCATTGCTTGGCCGCGCAGCAATCGGCTTCATTTTGATTCTGGTCAGCCTCGTACTGGTGAATTTCGTGGTGATGCCGGGAGTATCTTGAGCAGGAAAGAAAATTGGACAAGCGGGCAAAGCCCGTCTTCTAACGATTATTCCTTTCTGGAATTTTGCATACGTATCGCTTGCGCGATTTCGCACGCGCGACGCGTTTCCACCACATCGTGGGTGCGGATGTACGTGGCGCCATGGAGAACGGCAATGGCAGAAGCGGCGATGGTGCCGGAGAGACGGTCTGCAGTTTGCAGATTTTCGCCGCCCGCGAGAAAAGATTTGCGAGAAGGGCTGATAAAGAGCGGACATTCCAAATGCAATAACTCCTGCAATCGCCCAAGGATTTCAAAGGAATACTGTGGATCACTGCTGACGAAATGCCCCAGGCCCGGATCGAGGATAATACGCGAGGAATCGATGCCGGCGGCGGCGGCTGCATCGCGGCGTTCTCGTAGGAAATACGATACTGACTGTATAACATCTGTGTACGAATTTTCTCCCAGAGTGGTGCGGGGATTTGCATCTTTGCTATACATCAAAACCAGTGATGTTTTCGAGGCCGCCACGACAGAAAAAAAATCTGGATCCGCTCGTCCGGCCGTCACATCATTGACCATGATCACTCCTCTCTTGATCGCGGCGGCCGCGACTGCCGATTTATATGTATCGATACTCAAGCGTGCCTGCGGATACGCGCTGCGGATGGCTTCCAGCACGGGCAGCACGCGCACCATTTCTTCCTCGGTAGAAACCGCGGCCGAATGCGGGCCCGTCGATTCTCCGCCGATCTCCACGATGTCCGCGCCCTGCGCGATCAATTCTCCGGCACGATGGACGGCGTCCTCCACCGAGGTGAAACGTCCGCCATCATGAAAAGAATCGGGCGTGACATTCAGAACGCCGACGATGTGCACTCTGGCCACGGCCGTATGGTGGATAAGGACGGCCGAGCGGTCAATGAGTATCCGCCGCAGTCTCCTCGGGCTCGGCAACAGTCGGTACGTCGCAGAGGCAGCCGTCTTCGCTGCGGTCGGGGCAGCTGGGTATGCAGAGGAGCCCGCCGCACTCGCTGCAAGTTTTGATCTTCTTTCCGCAAGAACCGCAGAGTGCCATAGAAAAAAAGAAGAGACGGGAAAAGAATATCAAGGAGATCAAAGAGATTAAGGAAAGATATCGTGGATCTCATCGATCTCTTTGATCTCCCCTCAACACCACGACAGAATCCGCTACTTTCCACGTCTAGAATGCGGTTGAGTTTTTACAAATCCCTTCTCCCCTGCCATCATCATGCCGATGATTGACCCTCTCATTTTCCGCGCCTACGACATCCGCGGCAAAGCCTATGCCCAGCTGGACGAAGCAGCCTGCCGTCTGATCGGGCAAGGATTTGGCACCATCGTGCGCCGGATGTATACGAAAGATCATCCGAGCGTGGTAGTGGGACGCGACGCGCGAACGCATAGCCCTCTCTTCGAACAAGCCGTGGCCGATGGTTTGCTTTCGACGGGATGTGACGTGATCCGCATCGGCCAGACGCCGAGCCCGGTGAATTACTTCACCATTTGTGATCAAAAAATGGATGCAGGGATTCAAATTACGGCAAGCCATAATCCCAAAGATGATAACGGCATCAAGCTGCAAGTGCGCGACGCCGACGCCTTCAGCGGTGAAGATCTGCAAAGGCTGCGGACAGTAATCGAACAAGAAGATTTTATGACGGGCCAGGGATCAGAGCGCGAGTACAATGCAGTCACGCCGTATGGCAATCATTTGCATGCGATGTTCGCGGACGCGGGGAAAGAAAAAAAAATCGTGGTGGATGCCGGCAACGGTGTCGCAGGACCGGTGAATTGCCACGTTCTGCAACAGACAGGCGCGGATATCATCGGCCTCTATATCGAGCCCGATGGAGAATTCCCCAACCATCAGCCGGACCCGAGCAAACATAGCACGCTCAAAGATCTCCAAGCCAAAGTGCAAGAGGTGAAAGCAGATATCGGCTTTGCGTTCGATGGCGACGGTGACCGGCTGGGCATCGTGGACGAGCAGGGCCATATCCGCTCCGCCGATGAAATCTTGCTGCTGCTCGCAGAGGATCACCTTTCGCGCCACCCAGGCGCACCGGTCGTCTTCACCGTCAGCAACTCAGAAACATTGAACACCGAAATCATGCGCTGGGGCGGCAAGCCTGTCATGTGCAAAGTGGGCCACTCCTATGTCGAGCACGCGATGCGCGAACACAAAGCGACCCTCGGCGGCGAACAGTCCGGCCACTTCTTCTGCGGGGAAGACTACTACGGCTTTGATGACGCGCTGGTGGCCGCACTGCGCATACTCTCGATTCTCCAAGTCCAGAAAGGAAAAACAATCTCAAAGCTCATGGAAGATTTCCCGCGCGTCTATCAAACGCAAGAATTGCGGCCGTATTGCCCGGATACGGAAAAGGCAAAGATCATGGCATCGGTCATACGATATTTTCAGAAAGACTATCGGGTGAATACGCTCGACGGCGCGCGCATCGATTTCGGCGACGGCGCCTGGGCGGGTATCCGCCAGAGCAACACGAGCCCCTGCCTTTCGGTTTGTATGGAAGCGAGATCGCCGGAGAAACTGCAAGAAATGGAAACCCTCGTGCTTGATCATCTCCATACATATGGAGAATTGACCCTGGAGAGCTGACAAGCGAAACCCGCACATGACCCGCTATCTCTGGCTTTATGGCGCATGGGGATAATCAGAGGCTTTTCCCCGGTGCTCGTATCCTTTTGCTATACTCCCGCGTGATGTGGCCATTTCGTCGCCGTCGGGAGAAGAAGGAGAAGAAGCCCAGAACGATGGAGAAAGTGATCGCCGGTGTCATCATCGGCACCGCCATCAGCTCGATCGTAGGGAAAAAACTTCTCGAAAAACATGCGAAGGACAAAAAAGCCAGAGAGGAATAACAAGTCATTTCTCTCTTAGATCTTCACTCATCCAACTCCCCCACAAGGCTGCGCTCCATCAGCTCGCGCAGCCGCAGCGGCGTGCTTGCTTGCGTGAGCGCCCACATCAATTTGACGACGGCGCACTCAAAGCCCATGTTCTTGCCGGAAATAATCCCCAGCTCCTCCAGCGTGAGCAGCGTCCGGCGCGCCGTCGGTCGAGCCAGTCTGGTAGCTGCAGCCACCTCGCTCAGCGTCATCGTTGGCCGGTTAGG
>DAISLF010000067.1:0-5568 GCA_036820585.1 Candidatus Peribacteria bacterium
CATGTGCTCGCCCGTGTGGATGCCGCGGCGAAGGAGGAGGCTGCGCAGCATTCCCCATTCTGGCTCGCTCGATAGCAAGAGATAATCCATCCATCTATACTATACGAGATGCACGCCTTCATCCTCGCCGGCGGATTCGCCACGCGCCTGTGGCCTCTCACCGAGAAGCGCAGCAAGCCGCTGCTGCCGCTGGCAGGCAAGCCGCTCATCACGCATTTGGTGGAGAAATTGCCGGCAAGCATGCCCGTGACAGTAAGCACGAATGCGGCGTTCGAGGATGGCTTTCGCGCTTGGGAGAAGGAATTGCCGCGCCGCAATATAGAGCTGATCGTGGAGGGGACCGTCCAAGACGATCACAAGCTGGGGGCGCTTGGCGCACTGGCTCTCTGGGTGACATCCGAAAAAATCGAGGATGACGTGCTGGTGCTCACGGGCGACAACTACCTGGGATTTCCGATGGATGATTTCCTGACGGCATATACAGAAGGAACGCCGCTCCTCGCCGCGCACGACATCGGCGACAAGGCGAAGGCATCGGCATTCGGAACGGTAATTCTGGATCCGATGGACGAAACGCGCATCGCGGCATTCGAGGAGAAACCCAAAGAACCCAAGACGACGCTCGTGAGCGCGGGCTGCGCGATCTTGCCCAAGGCGACGTTGCCGATCCTGCTGGAATACGCCAAAGAGCATCCCGATAACGTCGGCGGGATTTTTGAGGAATTCCTGCGCAGGCATGTACCGGTACAATGCTTCGTCTTCCGCGAACCATGGATGGATATCGGTTCGTTCGCCTCGTACCTCGAGGCACACCGCCTGCTGGTCACTACTCCACAGATCGACCCTGACGCGCGCGTGGAAGAGACAGAGCTCTACGGCGCCGTCGTCATCGCCAAAGGATGCGTGATCCGCGGGAGCAGCCTCCAAGATTGCATGATTTTCGGCGGCACGACGATCGACCATTGTACGCTGCGCGACTGCGTGATCGACGAAGGCTGCATGCTCTGCGGTATCGATCTCACCGGGAAGATGATCCGTGCGGGTACGACGCTGGAAGTGACGAATGGCAAGTAGAGACGTTTCCGCTGGACTGGAGAGAATTGACAATGGACAATGGTTCACTGAGAATCCACTGCCGTCTTTTCCCTTCTTAATTTTCCATTTATTCCCATGCGCCGCCTCTTCTTCGCCACCGGTCTTGTGCTCTTGCTCGCAGGCTGCGGCTCATCCGTGCTGAGCTACCGCCTGACGTATGACACGCAAGATGCCGCCAGAAAAACGGAGCTGTCGCAAGCCGCGGAGCGCGTGCTGGGCCGCCGTCTCATCGGGCTCAAGCAAGACAACGTCCAGCCCTCGGATATCAAAATAAGCGCCGATGAGAACACGGTGGAAGTGCATGCCGCCAGCGCGGCGATCGCAAACGAGCTCACCAGGCAGCTCACGCAACCCTTCACCATGAGCATCATGATCCAGACCGAGAGCGGTGCCTCCGCGGACCTGAGTAACCCCAAGTTCGGCTCCTTTGATCAAACCGGCATCACGGAAAAAGACTTCGACTGGGTGAAAGCCGGCAACAGCGGCACTATGAAAGGCAAAGGCGCGGTGCTCCTCACCTTCACCAAAGACGGCGGAGTAAAGCTGCAGGAAATCTTCTCTGCCAACCGCGGCAAGACCATCGGCGTCTTCGTACGCGGGCTGCTGATGTCGCGCAAAGTGGTGACGCCCCAAGATACGCAGGAATCCATCCTGGTGGATGGCGTGCCGAGCGCCGAGCTGGCGAGTGTCTTCGCCGATGACGTGAACGTAGGATTGCACGTAAAGTTTGCGCCGGGAAAATGAGGGCAAAAGGTAGATGAAAGGCAAAAGGGCAGCAGGTTCGTAGGCTTTCTGCCTTTCTGCCCTGCTGCCCTCCACCCCCCCCCTCTTGCATAAATCCCCAAAGGATGGTTTTTCTTTCGCCTCCACCCTTGGTATGCTCCCCTTGAACCTCTCGGATCCTCCTCCCTTTTCGTATGCCCCGCCGCCGTTCCTACACTTGGCCCATCGTCGCGGCCATCGTCGCGCTCCTCATCGTCATCATCGCGCTGCCGCAGAGGTGGCGCGCGTGGGCGCCGACGTTTTTGCAGCAGCCGGGCCTGCATTTAGGCTTGGATCTCGCGGGCGGCACGCAGCTCGATTTCCGCATTTCGGAAACGGAAATCCAGGATCAGATGAATACTATCCAGCAGCAGATCGACCAGGCGCACAAAACGAACGCGGCGGCGGATACTCTCAATGCGCTACGCGCACAGCTCAAAAGCGTGCAGGACCAGCGGTCCAATCTGGTGGAAGCCATCCGCACGGTGCTCGAGCGCCGCATCAATGCGCTGGGCGTCAGTGAATCAACGATTACACCTTCCTATGTGGGCAACGAAAAGCATTTGCTCGTGGAATGCCCCGGCGTCGTGGATGTGCAGAAATGCATCGCGGTCGTGGGCAAGACCATCCAGCTGGAATTCAAAGAGCAACAAACGGAAGCGACCGACCAATTCAAGAATGACGTCCGCGCGCAGGTGGCCGCCGCCGTGAAACGCATCGCGCAGAGCGGATCGTCGCTGCAGAAAGAAGGCCAGGATATCGGGCCGCAAGTGGGCGGCTACAGCGACGCGCATGCCTTCTTCCAAGATCAATTGCCCAAGGGACTTGAGGACCTATGGACGATGCAGCCGGGCAAGATGATGCAGCGCGACGGCAGCATCACGCAGACCGGCAGCGACAGCAAAGGCCGGGCCACGCAAACGGATGTGCCGGGCGTTTTCCTGGCACAGGTCGTGAAGCCGCAGACGGGCACGGGCCGCGTCATCGCCGAAGCCAACAAAGCATTCGCCCTGCTCGCCAAAACGGAATCGGGCGCCACCTATGCGTATAAGGCGAATGTCGCAGTGGATGACAAACTGGATAGTCAGATCGCTTCCACGCTGCGCAACATGCAGCCCGGCGCACTCAAGACGGTGAGTGTGGGCGCCTCCGCCCGCATTGTCTTCCTGCGCTCTTTCCGCCCGAGCAGCGAGCAGATTCAGGCGAGCCACATTCTGATTTCCTACAAAGGCGCCACGGGCGCCGATGCCACCATCACGCGCACCAAGGCCCAGGCGCTCGCCAAGGCGAAGGACCTGAAAGCGCAATTGGACAAAGGCGCGGACCTCAACGCCCTTGCATCGAAAGAATCCGACGGCCCCTCGCGTAAAGATGGCGGCCGTCTGGGTTCCCTCAGCCGCGGCACGATGGCCCCCGCCTTCGATGCCGTCGCATTTGCAATGAAGCAGCGCCAGATCAGCGAACCGGTGGATACGCCCTTCGGCTACGACATCATCCGCCTTGATAAAGGCGCGTCCACGACACCGGCACAAGCCGATTATGATGAGCTCAAGATCACGGGCAAAACGCCTCTCCGGAGCGCCGATGCGCTCGTAGCCAAGATGCAGAACGGTCAAATCAAATCGCAAGAATCAGCCGTGACGCTGCGCACTCTCTTCTTCTCGCTTGTCCCCAGCGGCTGGAAGTCTACCGCTCTGGATGGCAAGCACTTCCGCTCGGCGGCCGTGTCGCTGGATCCGGTCACCAACGTGCCCGTCGTACAGATCGCTTTTGATACGGAAGGAGCAAAAATTTTCCAGGAACTGACGAAGAAAAATATCGGCAAGCAGATCGCCATCTTCGTGGGCGGCCAGATGGTCTCGGCCCCGCGCGTGCAGAGCGAGATCAGCGGCGGCAATGCAGTCATCACAGGCAGCCCGAATATCGCCGACGCACAGCAGCTCGCCCAGGATCTGAATACCGGTGCCATTCCCGCGCCTATCCACCTGACAGGCCAGTACACGGTGGAAGCGACTCTCGGCTCCGCCGCGCTGCAAACCTCACTGATGGCCGCCCTCATTGGCATCATCATCCTGATGCTCTATATGATCGTCGTCTATCGCGGCCTCGGCGTCATTGCCGACGTATCGCTCGTCATGTATGCCCTGCTCCTCTTCGCCATCCTCAAGCTGCCGCTCCTGTTTTTCACGAGCGATTACATCGTGCTCACGCTCGCGGGCATGGCCGGTATCATCCTCAGCATCGGCATGGCGGTGGATGCCAACGTGCTCGTGTTCGAGCGCATGAAGGAAGAATTCCGCAAAGGCAAAATCGTGAAGTCATCGGTGGAATCCAGCTTCAAGCACGCCTGGCCCGCCATCCGCGACGGCAATGTGAGCACGCTCATTACTTGCGCCATTCTGTTCCTGATCGGCACCTCCATCGTCCGCGGCTTCGCCGTCACGCTCGGCATGGGCGTCATTCTCTCCATGTTCACCTCCTTCTGGATCACGCGCCTGATGCTGCGCCGCCTCGCCGACTCCCCCTATGCCAAGTGGCTCGATCCGTATAACGGCAAAGGTCCCGACACTCTGTCCAAGTCCGAACCCGTTGCGGCTCCCGCCGCATGACCGACCTGCTCACGCTCGAGGACCTGACGCTCTGGATGCGCCTTGGCATTACCGCCGAGGAGAGGCAAGCGGAGCAGCGGGTCCTGGTGTCCGTCACGATGCCTTTTGATTCTTCGAAAGCAGGAAGGAGCGACGAGCTTTCGGACACCATCAACTACGCAGACGTCGCAGCCGCTCTCCGTTCACTTGCTTCCATCGAACGCAACACGGTGGAACGGCTGGCGGAAGATATCGCGGCCATGCTCCTCTCGCGCTTTCCCCTGCCGTCGGTCATGGTGACAGTCAAAAAATTCCCGCTGCCGGACTGTAAGCAGATCAGCCTGACGATCGAGCGAGGAAGAATAACTGGCAACTGAAGAACAGAATAACTGAGTATCTGAAGAACAGGGTATCAGCCAAAGCGAAGATCCTGTTCTTCGGTTATTCTGATACTCCGTTCCTCCCATGTCTCTCGCCTTCCTCGCCCTCGGCTCGAATATCGATGCAGAGAAGAATCTGCGCGCGGCCGCTGCGATGCTGCGCTCGCGCTTTCCTTCCATCCGCTTCTCGCAGGTATATCGCACTGCGCCTGTCGGCTATGCGGCGCAGGAAGATTTCTTGAATGCGGCGGCGATGATCGAGACCGATGAAGAACCCGAACAGATACATCAAATATTGGAATCCATCGAGACGTCGCTGGGCAAAGCGGCGCCATTCCGCAACGGTCCGCGGACCATCGATCTGGATCTTTTGCTGTGGGACGACAAACTCTTGCATGAACCCCGTCTCACCTTGCCGCATCCGCGCATGCAGAAGCGAAGATTTGTGCTGGAGCCGCTGTGTGAATTGATCGAGCCGACATCAGAGCACCCCGTGCTGAAGATTTTTTGGAAAGATTTGCTGGAAGGAACGATGGAACAGAGAACAGAGAAAGTGGAGTTAGTGCTGTGAAGGCTTCATCCACCCCCACCTCCCAACCCTCCTCCCCCTTCTGTGGGAGAGGAGGGCTTTGAATTTTTCCTTTGTTTCAAACTCCCCTCCCCCGCGCACGGGGGAGGGGTCGGGGGCGAATCAAGGAAAACCCACACAGACTCCTTCCACCATCCCTGCTACACTCCCCCTC
>DAISLF010000068.1:0-5546 GCA_036820585.1 Candidatus Peribacteria bacterium
GGACGTGCACGGCCATTTGGTCTCCGTCGAAGTCGGCGTTGAAAGCCGAACACACGAGCGGGTGCAATTGGATGGCGAGACCTTCCACCAGGAGCGGCTGGAACGCCTGGATACCCAGGCGGTGGAGAGTCGGAGCGCGGTTGAGGAGCACGTACTTGTTCTGGATGACTTCCTCGAGGATGTCCCACACTTCCTTGGTGGAATCCTGCACCAAGCGCTCGGCGGCCTTTACGTTATGGGCCAGCTCATCACGGATGATGCGGCCGATGACGAATGGCTTGAAGAGCTTCATGGCCATTTCCTTCGGGAGTCCGCATTGGTGGAGCTTCAAGTGCGGACCGACGACGATCACCGAACGTCCGGAGTAGTCCACGCGTTTGCCAAGCAAGTTCTGGCGGAAGCGGCCCTGTTTCCCTTTGAGCATATCGGAGAGCGAACGCAGTTTGCGGCGGTCACCGGCGGTGAAGAGCGTCTTGCCGGCGCGCGCGCTGTTATTGAGGAGCGTATCGACGGATTCCTGGAGCATGCGCTTCTCGTTGCGGCAGATCACTTCCGGCGCGCCGATACTCATGAGTTTTTTCAGACGATTATTGCGGTTGATGACGCGGCGGTAGAGATCGTTCAAGTCAGATGCGGCGAAGCGGCCGCCGTCCAGCTGCACCATCGGGCGCAAATCGGGTGGGATGATGGGAAGACGGGTGAGGATGACCCATTCCGGCTTGATGGACGCCTGCAAAAACGAGCTGATCAGCTTGATGCGCTTCATGATCTTTTTGAGCTTCTGGCCGCTCGATTGCTCGCGTTCTTTATTGATCACATCGAGAAGCGCATTCAACTCGAGTGATCCGATGATCTCGCGCAGCGACTCCGCTCCGGTGCCGGCGCGAAACACATGACCGAATTTCATATTCATTTCGCGAAACTTCAGCTCGCTCAATACCGCACCGATGCGCAGATTCTTGAGATCATCAAGAGCGTCTTTGTGATTTTGCTTGAGGGAATCCATTTTCTCGGCAGCTTCTTTATCCAGCGCTTCCAGCTGGGCCTTGGAGGCCTTGGACTCCTGCATCTTCTCTTTGGCCTCGTCATATTCGCGCTTCAGTTGGTTACGGCGGGCGTCCATGGAGTTCGCCATTTCCTTCTCCGCTTCTTTCTGCGATTCCTCATCCACGGTGATGACGATATAGGCGGCGAAGTACACGATCTGCTCGAGCGTCTTGATAGGCAGATCGAGCATCAGGCCGATACGTGAGGGGCTCGAACGCAGGAACCAGATATGCGTGACGGGCACCGCCAAGTTGATGTGGCCCATGCGCTCTCGGCGCACGATGCTGCGGGTGACTTCCACGCCGCATTTCTCGCAAATGACGCCGCTGTAGCGGACTCCTTTGTATTTGCCGCAGAAACACTGGAAGTTCTTGGTCGGACCGAAAATGCGTTCGCAGAAGAGGCCATCGGGCTCGGCGCGCTGCGTGCGGTAGTTCACGGTTTCGGCCTTGGTCACTTCGCCACGGGACCATCCGAGCATGTCCTCGGGACTGGCGATACTGAGTGCGACGGCATCGAACGAATCGGTGGCGGCGGACTTTTGCGCGGGAGCTGGCATACCAGAGAAAGGGAAGGAAATGGCTTGCAGAAGACAAAATTCCAATGTCCTCCGCACACACGGAATTCCGCCGCTTCTCCTGGGTGATCGTCTGCATCACGAGGAGAAACGTCGGTGAATGTTCGGTAATTATAAGGATGTGAAGAGGAAAATCAAGAAATAAGCGAAAAAACTTTCGAGCACGTCCCAAGATTCTCTCCTTCATTTCCCGACCACTCCTTTGCGCAGCAACGCTGCTCCTTCCTGGATTTTCTGGACGCCGCTGCCCGCTTCTGCGATGCGTTGCCGCACTTCGCGCACTCCTGCCTGCACGGTCTGAGCGGTTTGATGCGCCAATGCCACCGTGTCGCGCACGCCGCTCGTCACGCTTCCCAAAAGTCCGCTGCCGGTTTTGGCGATCTTCTGCAGAGCATCAGGCACATCTTTCAGACTGACGGACGACTGGCATCCCGTCAGCGAGAAGCTCATGCAAAGAACTATTGCCGATGACAGACGAAGGCTTGTCATGACAAAAAAGAGAGCAAGAAACCGCAGTCGTCACGCGATCATCGTCTTGGGTCCGCCCGCTGGAAGATCGCCCCCGAATGTATGGAAGAGCTTCTCGAAGGAACCGCCGCACTGCGCAAGGCCTTCGCGTAGCGCTTCCACTTCGCCATCTTTCAAATGGAGTGCGGAGGAGGCATTCACGGTTTCATCCCCTTCCGCCTGTTTCGCGAGCTGCTCTGCGCCTTGGAGAGAAGCGTGCAACACGATATAAGCATCGCATGCATCGCAGCGCAGCTGGAGCAGCATGAAATCATCGGCAGCCATGCGCACCGATGTGAAATCGACGGGCACTCTCTTGCCACACTGCGGGCAGCGCATTTGCTGATAGATGCGTTGAATTATCTGCTGGAGAGTATGGGGGTCAAATTCCATGAACAAACTTATTCTAGCACGAGACGGTGCGCAGAAGAAAAAAAACTCCTTTTTCTCCCAGGTATTCTATAGTATCGCCCTCTATGCCGACTGCCGCGGACCATCCATCATCATACGTCCAGGGAATCACATTCGTGGCATCTCTGGCGCTTTTCACTGGAATCCTTTTTTTCGTGTCCCATCGCGGCTTGCAAGCAAATGTAACATCAGACAACAAAAAAGTACGCGTGGAAATCGCACTCGGCCATGCAAAGCCCATGGCCGTCTTGATCGTCGGCAGCGTCGGACTGAGCGAAGAAATCATGGAATTCTCTCATGATGGGACGGGCACCCTTGCCCTGAGTGTCCCGACTCCATGGAAAGAACGGGAAGTGCGCGGCGGCGAAGTCGCCGCTGTCACTTCTGCCAAAGGTGGTCTTGGCTATACAGAGTGGCATCTGCCCGCGCACATGGTGCTCTCTTTCCATGTGCCTTCGGGCGTCGCGCTGCTGGTACATAACCCTTCCGAAATTCCCCTGTATCTCAAAATAAAAAGAATATTCGTAGGCCGCGGCACTACGGTGACAGACGGCATCCTCGCAACCGACAAAGACGCGAAGATTTGGTAGAAAATACGATCAGACATGACTCCTCCCTTGAAATATCCGGAAATAACCATCGTACGATTGACGGTTTTATTTTGAGAAATATACTCACTGACATGGAAAGCCAAAAGAAGGAAGACACATCCAGCTGGCAGTACGATCTCTATGCTGCCGATCTATGCAATGATCTCCATGCCATTGGAGATAAGACACAAATATTCGATGTTGGCGGCATCACCATATCCGTCGCGGATCTCATTCAGGTGATCGAGGAAGGCAGTCCCGTGGGCAGACAATTATATGATCTCGATGAAGTGCTCGTACGCGATGCATTGAAAAAGCTGAAGCAGCGTGAAAAAACAAGAGAAACCATCTGGCACAGAACCGGCCATCTCATTTCTCGAATCCTCAGTCCTCACAGAGAGACGGGCAAGTGAAGCAGCCCACATGCCATAGCTGTCTCTATGGGAGGAGGCGGATCATCCTTCTTTCTGTTTTCCGTCCTGGTTCTTGCGCCTGCGCATCCAGATGCAGGCGAATCCTGCGGCTGCACTTGCCGCCATGATGGCGACCGTGGCCAGTCCCGCCCTGCCCGCGGGCGGATGACGATTGCTATGGGAAGAATTCGCTGAACTGGCTCCGGAAGAATAATGATTCGAGGAAGAGGATGCAAAGCGCGAGGAATTTGAAGCGGCGTGGGAAGATATCGCACTGGAGCTGGAAGACGAAGTCGTGCAGGCGTCAAAATCCGGCGTCAGCCATGTGGAGACGTAATACGGAGAAATAGGCCCTTGTCTGTCCGTGCGTACAGTCCCTCCAGCTTGCTGGCACTGTGAAAATGGCCCTTGCAGGAGCTGTCCAGAACCACCGGTGGACATAAAATGGGGATCGCACGGATCGATGACTGTGAAATCGCCGGCGTGACAGCACGTATAGACGCGGTTGGGGGCACAGACCTCGCCGGATGAATACTCTTCTGAGGATGCGGAGCTGGCCGTGCCGGCGCTTGAATACGAAGAAGCCGAAGCGTTGGAAGCAGCCGAAGAGTCGGAGGAAGTGGAAGCAGCGGAGCCAGAGCTGCCACCGCCCGACGACGAATGACCCGAGCTGGCGTTGCCACTGGAGTCCGAGTGGCTCGAGCTGGAAGTACCGGCACCGGATGAGCCTTGCCCGGAGCTGCGAGAGCGGGAGGATTGCATCGAGGATTCTGGATAGCAGACGGCATTGCAATCGTTTTCATTGTTCGACACCACAAAAAAATTACCCTTCGCCTTACAATTGGCGTAGGTGATGTTCTGCAAACATGCTTGATCGTATTCCATGCAACACGCTCCTTGCGCGGAAGGATCGATTGTTTGAGCAGTCAACATCCTATCGGAACCGGCATGGAGATAGATTCTCCCCGCCACGACAAGCAGCGCCAATGAGAGAACGGCCACGTAGCTATATCTAGCGGGCATTGCTGTGGAAGCTGAAAGTACGGCTGTCTGTGCCGCAGGCAATGTTGCACGAAGAATGATCCACGCTGAATGCGATGCCGCCGCCATTGCCGCAAGAAGGGGCGTCCACCGCTTGCCGGCAGCTCACGCCTTGGGCGATGCAACACCAGCCCGTATACACGCCAGGCACAGCCTGCTTATGCAAAGCCACTGCCGTGCCTCCCACGATAACCACAAAGAGACTGATGGCAAAGATTGCCCTGGGGACAGTCAGCGAGGAAATCATCCGTAGGCGCGATGCCGGACGCGGCGAAGCGGGTGCGTGTCGCAGGGGTTTGCTCATAGCACGGGTGCGGGAGGACAAACTGGATCGATGAGAGCGAGAGTATCACAATGGCGATTGATGGGCGTGAGCGCACAGTGCTGCACGACATTGTTGGTTCCCACGTACGTGCTTTCCGGATTATTGAAAATGATCGCATTGTTGGGCTGCTGGCACTGGCCCACATCGGTGTCATTGATGGGTGAAAAACAATGCAAGGCGATATCCGCGCAGTAATAGATCTTGGGACAATGCGGTTGCGCGCCGAAATAGATGATGTCTTGGGGCTGCAGACAGAGCGAGGCGTCTTCCTGCGTCGGGGTGGCAAGATGCACATTATGGGAACCATTGACGGGCAGTCCTCCCTGGTGCAAATCACAGCACCAGATGGCCGGACCACTGCTGGAACTGGAGCTTCCGCCGCCGCCTTGCTGCCAGGCCGCCGCTCCTCCCTGCTGACCTGCAGGCGCACCGCTTGGCGTGCCCCCTCCCGGCCCGCCGCTGTAGCTGCAACCGCCGCTTGGCAATGCAGTCGTGCCATTCTCGCAGCTCGAAGAGGAGGATGCCACAGAAGAAGCGGCAACCGAAGAAGCGACGGAGGATGCCACAGAAGAAGCGCTAGCCGAAGAAGCGACGGAGGATGCCACAGAAGAAGCGCTAGCCGAAGAAGCGACGGA
>DAISLF010000069.1:0-1513 GCA_036820585.1 Candidatus Peribacteria bacterium
TCGCCATCATGCGCCGGTTGCCGCTCGCTCTCTCACGCCAGATCGCCCAAGCCAAAGCCGATTCCGCAAAGGCGGAGCTGGAAAAGATCAAGAATGATCCCAAGCGCAATATCTCGGACCTGCAGTATCCGCTGCGAAGCGTCGCCCTCATCCCTGAGCACTGGCGCTTCTATCCGGATACCACCATCGCTTCCCAGGTGATCGGCTTCCTGAATACGAATCAAGAAGCGCAGTACGGGGTGGAGCGCACATTCGATCCGTCGCTGCGCGGGCAGGAAGGACTCATCGATACCGTCAGCGATCCGCGCGGGGGCCAGATCCTGCGCCCCGAGCAGACGATCGTGGACCCCAAAGACGGCGACAGCGTGGTGCTCACGCTCGATCGCGCCA
Organism: Candidatus Peribacteria bacterium; assembly: GCA_036820585.1. Classification (GTDB taxonomy): domain Bacteria; phylum Patescibacteriota; class Gracilibacteria; order Peribacterales; family Peribacteraceae; genus DAISLF01. The sequence continues at coordinate 391 of DAISLF010000069.1, forward strand.
TCCAGAAAGAAGTGGAGACGGTGATGGATACGGCGGTGAAGAAGTACAAAGCCGACAGCGGCCAGGCGATCGTCATGGACCCCTTCACCGGCCGCATTCTCGCGATGGTGAATGCTCCTCTCTTCAACAGTAACGATTACGCGCTCGTGGACGAGAAAATGCCGGTCAAAATCGACAAAGAGGGACAGAAGAAAATCGTCGTCGAACTCTACGATCCCCAGACGCACTTGCGGATCGTCACCGCATACAAAGATACGGTTTTCACCGCCTCGGGCCGCACGCTCCTGCCCGAAAAAACACGGTCAGAGCTCGCGGATTTGGAGCAGCTCTATGACTTAAAAAAACTCACGCGCTACTACATGTACATCGGCACCGATATCCGCCGCGAGATTTTCCCCACGGATCAGGCGAACGTGTGGCTGAAGTTCAAAAACGAACTCGGCATCGGCGCGTACCTCAACCGCAACATCCAAGAAATCTACGAGCCGGGCTCCGTCATGAAGCCCATTGTGATGGCCATCGCCGTCGACCAAGGGGAATTGACGCCCTACGACACCTACGATGATTTCGGACCGGTGCAGGTGGATACCTACAAGATCGACAACAACGACCATCATCATTACGGCAAAGTGACCATGACGAATTGCTTGGAATTCTCCATCAATACCTGCATGACGAGCGTATCGGGCAGGCTCGGACCCAAACTCTTCTACAGCGAGATCCAGCGTTTCGGCTTCGGGCGCATCACCAACGTGGAGCTGGAAGACGAGCTGGCGGGCGAGGTGCGTCCCTGGCGAGAATGGTCGCGCTCGCTCCTCGCCACCACCGCCTTCGGGCAGGGATTGTCGGTGACGCCGCTGCAGATCATCACGGCCTGGGCGGCGCTCGCCAACGGCGGCAAGCTGATGAAGCCGACGATCATCGATCACATCGCGCATGCCGACGGCTCCATGGAGAAAACCGAGCCCAAAGTGATCGACCAAGTCATTACGCCCGCAGCGTCCGATACCATCACCGCGATGCTCATCAGCTCCGCCACCCGCGGATTCGCCAAGGCCGGTCGCCCCGTTGGCTACCGCATCGCCGCCAAGACGGGCACCTCACAGATCGCAGGCCCGGGCGG
>DAISLF010000069.1:1523-5366 GCA_036820585.1 Candidatus Peribacteria bacterium
CTACGTCACCGGCACCGGCGCCACCTTCGCCACCTACGCCGGCTTCGCGCCCGTCGATCACCCGCGCTTCGTCATTCTTGTGAAGCTTGACCGTACCAAGGCGGGCGGTATCCAAGGCGCCACCGTCGCTGCGCCCAGCTTCAAAGAAATCGCGTCCTATCTGTTCAATTACTACGGGATTCCGCCGGATGATAAATAGCTCTGAAGAAAAAAAGCAGGTTTCTCTCAAGCAAGAATATCTTGATCTAAGGCTACTTCCGAGTAATTGCTGAGTCGCAATAATCCTCGCCTGTACGTTAATAATAAGAAGTTCAGGAATGACCCGGATGGATCACGCATCCATCCGGGTCATTCCTGCTTTCTGCAATGGGAAGCTTACTTCTCGAAGGTCACGATCTCTTTGCTTCTATCGATGTGCATGGCACCTAGACACTTTCCGTCGCTACTCGTCAGTGTGACAGTAATGGCCGTGACGGAATCTTCTCTCTGAGTCACCGTCGGCTTCTTGTTCGGATCTATCGTCAGCACTAATTTCTTAGCTATAAATTCTGTTAGGGCAGCATCTGATCTGTCCTTTCTTAGGCTTTCCCGCTCATGATTAAATACGTTCATCGCCGGAGCAGTGTGCTTCATATCATCAAGCATAATTTTGGCCGCAACACTGATAAATTCCTTAAAGTCGGTTTTTTGTTGTTTCAGTTCTTCTTGGGTCTTTTCTTGTTTCTTCATGTTGCCAATTTCCTTCTGCATGTCGGCGTCTACTGCCTGCGGCATTAGAGGCGTCGCTTCAAAATGAAGGAGTCTGTTCTCTTCTGAGAATGAATACTGGAAGTTCATAGATGGATTTGGGTATTAGCTAAGTAGCACAATTGTAGCATATATCAATTTTGCGTGTAATATTCGATAAAGGCAAATAAAGTCACATTTCAGTTATTTCACCGTCACGGATTTCGCCAAATTCCTCGGCATGTCCGGATTCTTCCCGCGCTTCACGGCCATGAAATAGGCCAGCACTTGGATCGGGATGATATTCATGATGGCCTGGGCCGCGGCTGCCTCGGGCACCTTGATCCATTCGTCGAAGACTTCGTGGCGCTGCGGCCCGACGCCGATGATGAAAGCGCCGCGAGCCTTGAGTTCCATCGCGTTACTCAAGATGTCACTCAGCACTTCGTCGTTGCCGGTGAGCGCGATACAGGGCGTCCCCTCTTCGATGAGCGCGATGGGCCCGTGTTTCAGCTCGCCGCCTGCGAATCCCTCCGCGTGTACGTAGCTCACTTCCTGAATCTTGATGGCGCTCTCGAGCGCCATGGGATAGTTCCAGCTCTTGCCGATGATGTAGAGGTCTTCTTGTTTTTTGATTTTCTCCGCCAGCTGTTCCAGGCGCTCCACGTAGCGCGGGTTTAACATATCGTTGATCGCCGCCGAAGTTTCGAGCAGCAATTTTTTGCCGTCATGCAGGCGCTCGGCGAGCGCATAGGCGATCAGAAGCAATACCGCGAGCTGGCCGGTGAGAGCTTTGGTGGAGGCGACGGCGCGCTCGGGTCCGGCATTGATGAGCAGCGTGTAGTCGGCCTCGCGGTCGACGGTGGAGCCTTCGGAGTTCACGATCGCGAGCACTTTGGCGCCTTTCGATTTCGCCACATGCATGGCTTCGAGCACGTCGGCCGTCTCGCCGCTCTGGCTCACGACGATCAAAAGACTCTCGGCCTGCAGGAAGTGGTGATAGAGCTTGAACTCGCTCGCCGGTGCGAAGTTCACGTGCTTTTGGGCGATGACCGAGAAAAAATATTCGGCCGCCATGCACGCTTTGGCCGCGGTGCCGCAGCCGACCAGAAATGTGCCGCGGGCGCGGTGGATCTCGCCCGCGATGGCGCGGATTTCCTCGTCATCTTGGTTGACGGCCCGGGCCACGCTCTCTTTCTGGTCCATGATTTCTTTGAGCATGTAGTGCTCGAAATCTCCCTTCTGGGATTGTTCGATATTCCAGGTGATCTCGATCTCGCGCTTCGGCCGCTCCTCGCCGGTTTTGATATCCGAGAAGATGATGCTGCGTCCGTCGGTCACCACCATTTCCCCGTCATCGATATATTGCACGGTCTTGGTGTAGTGCATGAAAGCGGGAATATCCGAGGCGATGAAGTAGCCGGCGACGCAAGAAGCAGACGCCTGCGCCTTCTCGACGCCGACGATCAGCGGCGAGCCCGTGCGGGCCGCCACCAGCGTATTCGATTCCGTATGCAGCGCGAGAATCGCATAACGGCCTTCGAAATGCAGGCAGGCCTTGCGCACGGCCATCGCAAAATCCCCGCAATCTTTATATTCCTCTTCGATCAGATGCGGGATCACTTCGGTATCGGTTTCGGATTGAAAGGTATGGCCCTTGGCGCGCAGGTCGCGGCGCAGCTCCAGGTAATTCTCTACGATCCCATTATGCACCACCGCGATGGAGCGGTCTTCGCTCAGGTGCGGATGAGCGTTGCGCTGTGTGACGCCTCCGTGCGTCGCCCAGCGCGTGTGCGCGATGGCGAGCGAGCAGTCGGCAGCGAATGCCCGGCTATCCACGGCGCCGATCGGCCCGATGTCTTTGGTCACGGTCAATGCACCGGTCGCACTTTTACAGGCGACACCCCACGAATCATAGCCGCGGTATTCCAGGTTTTTGAGTCCATCAATGGCAATACTGCCGGCATCCGTCCGTTTGCCGACATATCCGAAGATACCGCACATGCGGCTATTGTAGGGTTGAACCACAGATGGTCAATCTGGAAGGAAAGCCGGAGATCTTTCGAAGAAATTTGCTGACTTTCAAATCTCGCCTTCCTCCCTTCGCATACTTGTCTTGACCTCCCACCTCCCCTCCAGTACCGTTTGTCGGCCCTATGCCTATCATCAAGTCCGCCATCAAGCGCGCCCGTCAGAACGTCGTCCGCCGCACGCGCCGTCAGCCATTCAAGACGGAGCTCAAGACCGCTATCCGCAAGTTTTCGGATGCCATTGGCGAAGGCAAAAAAGAGGAAGCTGTGAAATTGCTCCCCAGCGTCTTTAAGGCCATCGATACCGCCGCCAAGAAACACATCATCCATCGCAACACCGCAGCCCGGAAGAAGTCGGGTTTCAGCAAGATGGTGAAGTGAGCTGTCTGAAATTCCACATTCCCAGCACCCATTGCCCGAGGAAGAAATTTTGAGCGGGCATTTTGCTGCGCCTTGGAAAAGTATAATTTTGGAATGTGGTACGTGATGCTGGGAAATTTTTCTTCAGGTATCGTGTATCTCAATGAACTATCTCGCTCTCGATATCGGCTCGCGGCGCACCGGCGTTGCGTTTCTCGATGAACAGGTCGGCATCCCCCTTCCTCTCGATACGATCCGGCACCGCTCGGTCGATGCATTGATTGGAGCCATTATCCAAGTTGCGCGTGCGCGTTCGATCGATGAAATCGTTGTCGGTCTTCCACTGTTGCTCTCGGGAGAAGAAGGATCGCAGTCACAGTTTGTACGCGATTGCGCCAAACATCTGACAGACGCAGGATTCTCTGTGCGGTTTACGGACGAGCGCTACTCCACGCCGCGTCGCGATACGCATTATTCCAAGCATGAGCCGCATCCAAGCCTGTACGATGGTGATGCCGCTTCGGCTTGCGCGTTGCTCCAACAGACGTTTTCGGCCAAGACGAGAGAGATCCCGAAAAATTGTCCGGATGAGCTCTTGTGATCTTGGCTTCACAACACGCAGATTACAGTCTCGGATCAAAATGATAAAAGCGAACAGGAAGAAGCTATTTAGCCGTGAATCCATAAACCTCACTTTCTTCAAACCATAGCCAAAGAGAGCTATCAG
>DAISLF010000070.1:0-3978 GCA_036820585.1 Candidatus Peribacteria bacterium
GCCTATGCAGCGTGTGCAGGGGGAGCGGCTGATAGATATCTTGCCGATCCATGGAGCCCAGCGCTCCATAGATGGATTCGCCATTGAGCTGGATAGGTGCCGTCATCAAGATGCCCAATTGCATCAGGAAAAGCATGGCGAATCCGCCGAAAGTTATCTGCAATGTGAAAAGACGTTGTCCGGGTGTGAATGTGTGTTTCATGATCATATCATAACATTTTTTGATGATGAAGAACATATCTCTTTCTGGGAAGAGTTTTGAAGTAAAGAGAATTCTCTTCTTGTTCTTTCTTTGACCAATCCGGCTTCCTCACATCCGATTGCCTGGATGCAGAGCCGCAGGCGCGCCATACTGCGGGTATGCAGGAGCCCTCTCGGTCGGCATCGCGTATCGCGCAGTGGGGGATACTGCTTTTCTGTTTGTTCGCCATTCTATGGCATGGGGGGAAAACGTTGGAGTCCACGTGGATGCTGGGCATGCTCGCAGGCATCGTGGGCGCTCTCTCTTGGTGGACAGGGGTGCACAAAGAAAGAGGAGAGGGGACACGCCCTTCTCAAATTTCCTGGACGCAGCACGGGCGCATATCTCCAGTGGTGTGGGGAATAGCGATGCTCTTTGGGGCGTGGACGATCACGAGCTTTATTTTTTCGCTCACGCGCAATTACGGACTTGATGAAGTATTGCGCGATGTGTCGTGCATCATCTTATTTTTCTGGATGATCCGCACGGCGGCGCCATCGTTCGCATCGCAGCCCGTTCCCGTCACAGGAAATCAGCGTCTGAGTTTTCCATCCCGACTCATCGCGACCATCGCCGTGGGGACGCTTTTGGCATGCGTCATCGGCGTCGCCATTTATGTCTACCAGCCGGTGAACCGCTTCGTGGGAACTTTCGTGGATCCGCGCTTCACGACCGATTACTGGCCCAATGCCTGGGCGGATTATCTGCTGCTTGCATGGCCGTGCGTCTATGCATGGACGCGCAAGATGCGCATCTGGTGGCACGCGCCGCTCTTGGGGCTCGTCATCGGCAGCTTGTTTCTGAGCTATTCGCGCGGCGCGATTCTGGCGCTCGCCGCGCAGTTGCTGTTGCTCGGCATTCTTTTCGCAGCGGTGTCGTTTGTCCGTGCGCGCCGGACAGGCGTCCTGCATTGGCATGTGCGGGCATTGCGGCGGCGCGCACAGCGCGCGGTGGGTATCGTTCTGGTGGCACTTTGCATGTTCTTTGCGGTGAATACGCTGCGCGCGGAGCGTTTCTCCGTGCAATCGGTGGGGGAGAAGGCCACCTTTACGGCTGCGGAAGGAAGTTCTTCGGTCACCGAGCGCGACGCCTTCTGGCATCAGTCATTGCAGCTTTCCCTGGAGCGTCCACTCTTCGGATGGGGGCCGTACAGCTTCCGGTTCATCCAGCCGCGGCTGCAGACGAGCGTGTTTGCCACATCCGATCATCCGCATAATGTATTTTTGAAACTGGCTATGGAGCGCGGCTGGCCAGCGGCTATTCTGTTCGCTCTTCTCATCCTAGGAATTCTCTTCGCCACTGCTTGGCGCGAGATGAAGCAGCGCACGTCGCTTCTGCCTGCCGCAATGGTGGATGACGATGCCGATCTTTGTTTGCCCGTTTTTCTGGCGCTCTCCGGCGTGTTGCTCCATAGCATGATTGATTACAACCTGCAGTTCGTGGCGATCGCTGTACCCTTCTGGCTGCTGCTTGGCTTCCTCGCCGCACGCATGTCGCGCATTCCTGCCATTGGCCGCGAACCGACGGTGATCCGCGTGACGGAGATCGGGCTCATCGCGCTTCTTCTGTGCATGCTTCTTTTCGAAGGACGCTACCTGGTCCTTTCTTCCCTTGGCCGCAAAGCGGAAACATCGCAGGCGCCCGACCAGGCGCTGCACTGGTATACGCTCGCGCGCGGCGAGCTCTTCTCGCGTGACTTGCACCTGAGCCGTGCATCGTTGCTGGCTGAGCAAGATGATCTTCAGGGTGCCTCTTCCGCGATTGCCGACTACATGTTGCAAAATAGAGAAGATGCGCGGGCATGGAAACTGCTCGGCGATATCCAGTACCGGCAGGAAAGCTATGCAAAAGCGTTGGCGTCCTACGATCGGGCATTCGTGCTCGGCAAATACAATTACCTGGGAATACTCACGGGCACGCTGCAGACGCTGCTCGCACATCCCGATCCGGCACAGAATGCTGCGCGCAAGCAAGAGACCGATACGATTCTGCATGCCTTTGCCTCTGCCGTGATGCAAGACGCACACTTCATCGATCTTTCGACGAACATCGAGGAATTCTCTACTGCCGCTTCGCTCGCAGCAAAACTCTATCCTGCGGAGATGCAGTCGTATCATCTGCTCAAAACTCAAGTGATGGAAAAAGCGACGGCTGAACGCGCGCGGCTGGGGAATCAGCGCCAGGGTATGCTCTGGTGATGCATGAATTTTCGGCATGGCGCCTTCTTGACGCTATCAGTACACTGCACACATGCGTCTTTCCTCTCTACGATTCTTGGTCCCTTTGGCAGCGCTCACGGTGCTGTTTGCCGCCTGCACTTCCGCCCGTCACGTGCCGCCCGCCGCAATGGATCCCAAACATGGCAAAGAGCTTTGGCTCGCCGTCTCTCCGCTCTCGGGTACAGGCGGAGCCTCCGCCAATGGTGTGCTGCAGGCGCATTTCTTCGCCGATGGCACGTATCTGCAAGTCGTCGGGCTCAATATCGCACCGGCTCCCGCGGATTCTTCCTATGTGGCATGGCTGGTGCGCACTGCGCCGCCCGATCGTGTGAAGATGGGAACGCTTGGAAGCATTCTGCATGATGCGCGCCATCAATTGCAGTTTGTGTCGCAGCAGGATTTGCGTGATCACGACAAAGTGGAAGTCATGCTCGTCCCCTCCGGCAAGGCAGATGCCATGGGTAAGCTCGTGGCCACCGGCCATGTGAAAGCCGTCGTCCGCTGACGATCGCAGCATATTCAATAATCCCCCCGCGCTTGAGTGCGGATAAGGGAGAATTAAAGTGGTGCGTCTAAGCGCCTTTGTCCACGTGCGAACGGTTCCGTTGCGTGTACTTCCGTCAGCTGAGAGCGGGGAGCGTCATCATCATGGCCACCGTGACGAAGGCGATGAGCAGCGCGTGTGTCAGCACGAACGGAAAGGAAACGTGGGAGGATTGTTGCTTCACGAGAATCATAGGAATCCCCTGAGGGGGTTAATGATTCTACCCGTATCCCTTAGCCTGTCCAGGCCCCTGGGACATCGTAAAAGCTTTCCAATAGCTTTTTCAAATTTTCAAAAAGCGTTAGATCGTCAGGACCGAAGCCGGGCTCGGCGAGGGGAGTTGCCCTTTCTTTTTCCGATTTTCTGCTAGGATGTGCCGCGCATCGGGACGTAGCTCAGTTGGCTAGAGCGCACGGTTCGGGACCGTGAGGTCGAAGGTTCAAGTCCTTTCGTCCCGACCATCGTCAGTTTTCTCCCGTTTTGACCACTCCTCGAACTGCGGAGTTAGCGTAACAGAAGCCACTTTATTGCCATCGACGACCACGTTCGAGACGATCAGATCGGCAAGAATCCGTTTCTTTTCGGGACTCGCGTCTTTCCAGTAGCCAGAGGCATTCTTCGAGAGTTCGAGAAAGGCGTCGAGGTCGTTGTAGCGCGCCATGCTCTCGTCGCCGACCTTCTCCTCCCGTTTCAGGAGTGATTTGCGCTCCTCGTCCAAGCGTTCGAGCTTCCGCGTCTCAACAACGATCTCCTCGGCGGTCGCCTTGCGCGGCGGCTCCTGCGTGCCATCCTTCTTGACCTTCGCCACGGGGTACTGCATCGCGTTCAGGCGTTCCTGTGTCTCGTCGATGCTCGTCTTGTTCTGCGCCTTCAAAGCCGCGATCTGCCGCATCTCCGCGTCGAACGCTTCCCGATCCTGTCGGTATTCGTGCCATTCGGTGACGACGAGAATCTTGTGATCCCTATACGGGAGT
>DAISLF010000070.1:3988-5340 GCA_036820585.1 Candidatus Peribacteria bacterium
TTCGCCGATCTTCACGACCTTCAATTTGACCCCAATCGCGCCGTACACGTCCTCCATGCCAATGCTGTGCGACGGCTTGCAACGCTGACATGCGAAGCGTGGTGAGGGGTTGCCAGAGCCACCAGTGGGCTTGCTCGGAGTCATCGTGGCGAGCAAGTTCTGATCTTTTCGGACGTCGCAGATGACTTTGTTCGACGGGAGCGGATAGAGGCTGTGGCGACCCCACGTCTTCGGGCGCGTGGCCGTCTCCTTGAACATTTCGGGGTTGATCTTTCTGAACTCATCGACCGTCACGACGATGGGAAAGTCCTCCCCGTATTGCAACGGGTAAATCTGCGTGAGGTCGGCGCGGCGCGGCTCCTTGCTCTTCTTCGGGACGAGCCAGCCGCAATGGATGGGATTCTTGATATGTGTCCCGATGTAGTCCTTGTCGATGGTCACGTTGTACCATCTGCCTTTTTCCTTCTTCCGATGGACGTAGCCAGCAGCGACGAGGCGGCGGGCGATTTCCTCATTCGAGATGCCCTCGATGTCGAGCTTCCATCGGTACACGTCCCGCCAGTGCGAATGGAGCGGCGACGGGATGATCTTCAAGTGGTCGTGATGGCTTTCCTCGCCCTTCGGCTTGCGGATGACCTCGAAGGCGGGCGAGAGCGGCTTTACCCCTTTGCCCTTCATCTCCTGCTCGATCAGCCCGCGCAGCACGTTGTCCTGCAAGTGGTCGGAATATCCCTTCGCCCGCGCGAACTCCATCGCCAAGTGTTCCTTCCCGGCTATCTGTCATGCCTTTTTGTTCTCCATATCTGAATTTTCCATCAAGTTCACGTAGGAGTTCTGCGTACCGTTTGCCGAGGAACTTGTTTTCCCCGATGGAAGCTCCGTAGCCGTTTGACTTCTCTGTTCATGAGATCACTAGAGTCAAAACTCCCACTCAGATCCGAAAGAGAAAAGTATCTGCGAAAGACCCGAGCGTAGCCCACAAGTGAAGTCGGATCGTCCCGACCATCTCATCACTTCACATACATCACCACATCTTTCTCTTGATACATGGGTTCGATACCGAGCATCTTGAAGGAATGCGAAACGACGCGGCAGCCGGGCTTCAGCTGCAGCCAGACGGTTTTCTTGAAGGTTTGCATGGTATCGGTGAGCAGATAGCAGAAGACGACATCCGCATCGCGGTAATCCTGCCGCCAGAAGTCGCGGCAGTAGATCCTTGCGCGCGGCTGGAAAAAAGAAAAGAACGTGGCGACCATGAAAGTCGGAATCGAGAGCTCGTAGCCAACGGCATTCGCGCCGAGCCTGGCGGCTGCGAAGACCAGGCGTCCGTCGCCGCAGCCCAGGTCATACAC
>DAISLF010000071.1:0-4163 GCA_036820585.1 Candidatus Peribacteria bacterium
TGCCTGGAGAAGGAGGAAACCCCGTTTTGTGCGCTAGTTGGATAGTCATTTTTTCATATTTCAATTGTACCAGTTATATTTCTGCAGCCCTAAAATCCATGCTCACTGGCAAAGCCGCCACCTCAGCAGTATGCTAGAACGGTCCCCTCTTTCTATGAAAAACCAGTTTGCAAAATATCAGGCATACATCGCAGAAGTGATCGGCACGTTCGCACTCACCTTTATCGTCTGGCTTTCAGTCACGTTTACGCTGCCGCTGCCCACTCCCGTGATGGCCGCGCTCACACTGGGAGTTTTCGTTTGCCTATTCGGCGCAGTGAGTGGCGCGCACTTCAATCCGGCAGTCACAGTTGGGCTTTTGAGTATCCAAAAAATCAAACCGATCGACGCGTTATGGTATGTCGCTTCGCAATTTGCGGGTTCTGCACTTGCGCTGCTGCTTGGTTATGCATTGAGCGGGACAACAGCGAATGTAGCGCACCAAAGCTTCCTGGCCGTCGGATTTGCCGAGGCCATCGGCGCATTCTTCCTGGTTTTCGCCGTCACAAACGTCGTACTGCGCAAAATGGAAACGATCGTCGCCGGCGCTGTCATCGGGGGATCGCTTCTTCTGGGCATCTGCATGGCTTCTCCCTTCAGCAATGGCATTTTAAATCCCGCCGTGGCCTTTGGCATCGGCTCCTTCGGCCCCATGTACGTGCTCGGCCCGATCGTAGGCGCAATCTGCGGCGCATGGGCAGCCAAGAAGCTCCTGGAAATGGCGTGACGTTCAGGAGTGCATCCGCAGATGATGCAACGCAATGCCCGCAGCCACTGCGACATTCAACGATTCTTTGGTGCCGAGCATCGGAATTTTGAGGACGCAATCGCACAGCGACAATAGCTCTGGCGGCACTCCCGTCAGCTCATGTCCTACGAGAAGGCAAACTTTTTTCGCCGCTCTGTAGTCCGTGAGGGGCAGAGCATCAGCCGTCAGCTCCAATGCGACGATGGACCAGCCATCCTCTTTCAATTTCTGCACGACTGGTACTGGATCAATTGCATGCTCCCAGGCTACATGGTCTTGCGCGCCGATGGCGGTCTTGGTGATTTCTTTGCGCGGCGGATGGCCGGTATAACCCGTGAGATATATTTTTTCGACGGCGAACGCATCGCAGGTGCGAAAGAACGCTCCGACATTCCAGAGCGAGCGGACGTTGTATGCCAAAAGCGAAATGCGGGGCTTCACCCGGGAATTCTACTGGTTTTCTCCTTCCATTTCACTCTCGAATCTTGGATGCCTATCTCCTGGAATCGGAATGCGGGACGCCAGTCGCATTGCGATTTTTTCATTGATGTCCGCCCGGATTCCATCCGTCATGAATCCCGAAGAGCCTGCGATTCTGCGGAAAACAGCATAAATCTCGTCAGCCGCTTCGGGGTGCGAAAAGAGTGCGTCAGTCATCCTCCGCACCACCGCCTGCTCTTTCAAAATTCTCTTCTGCGGCTTTGCCTCATTCAGGGCGCGAAGATCCCTAACAAGTTCTCTGCTGAGAAAACTTGAATCAAGCCGAGAATCGAGGCTGGAAGACATGGCAATTGCTCATGCTAGTCTTCCAAAAAATGAATACAATCTTTTTCAGAGCATTCTCTGCAATGTGCTTGCATGGGGATTTGCAAAAATATCGAGCAGCGGCTGGGTGAGCTGCCCTTCCTCGATCCCCCTACATCCGTAACAAATGCCTGTTTGGGCGTCCGCGCCCAGCGACGCAGCTGACGTATCGGGCAAATCGCGGCGCAGCAGGAGAACTCCCTCGAAAAGATGTTTTCGCTGATCTTCCGGCACAGCTTCCTCATTCTTCTCCACGGATTGCCAGCGCATGATCGCATCATTGCGCCGGATGAACGCTCGCTCTTTGTGCGGGTTGAAAAGCGAAAGATCGCTGAGAATCGCTTTCATCTGCATCGCATTCACCGAAAAATATTTCCATTGCTTCAATTGCAATCCGGAGGCCAGCCTGCGAGCCGTCTGCTCGACGGTTCTCTCTTCGTTATTCACGATGATCGTATCGATGAAAATTTCAATCTGCCGGGGTGCACGCGATGACAAAACAGCGGATGTCTTCGCGGTATCCGCCCCCGTTTTCGTCTGATGCATCTTTTTTGGACGGAGCAGCCATTCCCGCATGGATGCAAAATACGGGCGACCGTTCTCCGTGCGCTCCGGATGCGGCATGAGGGCGACCACGTTGCCCGCGGGATTGCAAAGACCGGCAATGGAAAATTGCGAGCCATTGGGCGTCAGCGATGGATCGTTCGAAATGTTTCCCTCCGCATCGCAGTACTGAAAGGCGATCTGGTCCTGACGTCGCAACTCTTCATACAAATCCTTGTCGCGCGTCGTGAAGCGCCCTTCGCCATGCGCGATTGGCAGATGCATCACGCCATCCCAGCCGGAGGTGACGCATTGTTCCTTGGCGCAGCTTCGCCGTACCCAGACCCATTCCCTCAAAAATCCCGGAGCCTTCAACCCCTGTGTCGTCTCGATCACGTTGCGCGCCAGGCTCATACGCAGTCCCCTTCCGAGCGGAATCAAGCCGCTCTCCACCAATATCTGCGCGCCGTTGCAGTTGCCGATCACCGCTTTGCCTCGCTCTGCTTCGCTTCCGATGAAATCCATCAACGGATCGCGCCCAGCGATCATGCCGCTGCGTCCGCGGTCTTCGTAGGCAAAACCACCGGGGATAAAGTATCCGTCAACGTCTCTCAGTTTCGATCGCTCATCATTCCAGCGGAAATAGAGCGCGTCCATCCCGTTATCCCGGATCACGCGCATCGATTCCACTTCGCAATTATTCCCCGGAAAGGAAACGATAGCGACGAGAGGCTTGCGCATGAGCCCAGTGTAGCGACCTGAGGAAGCCGATGAAACCAAAGAAACCAAGGAAGAAAATACTCGGTTTCTCTGATTTCCTTGGAATCGTTTCTTACACCTTCATCACGTCTTCCTCTTTCCTCTTTGCCATATCAGCGATCGAGGCATTGGCGGCATCGACGGCTTTTTGGAGCTCTTCCATGAGCGTCTCCTTCACATCCTCATCTTTTTCCGCCTTGATGACATCGTGCGTTTCTTGGCGGCTTTTACGGACCGCGATGCGCGCTTCTTCCGCCTGCTGATGCACCACTTTGGTGAGTTGCGTGCGGCGCTCTTCGGTCATCTGCGGAAAATTCATGCGGATCGCAACGCCGTCATTCACAGGGTTCGCACCCAGGTCGGCCGCCTGCAATGCTTTTTCCACGGCCTGCATGATCGAGCGGTCCCATGGTTGGATGAGAATCGTGCGCGCATCGGAAACTGAAATCCCCGCGACTGCCCGCAGTTCTTGGCGCTGGCCATAGGCATCCACTTGAATATGTTCCACGAGCGCGGCATTGGCACGGCCCGTTTGCAGCTTGGCGTATTCGCCCTGCAGATGGGCGAGAACTTTTTCGCAATTGGCTTTGAAGCCGGCAATACGTGGGTCGTCCATGGAACAGATCGGAAGAAAACAAAACGGTTCCTGGGAACTCTAGCAGTCACCGTACCTTTTCGCATCTCCGCGCTTGTATGGCTCAGGCGTGCACGGTGGTGCCGATCTTCTCGCCTTTCGCGGCGCGCAGCAGATTTCCCTTCTTGAAGAAATCAAACACGACGATGGGCAGCGCTTGTTCCTGACAAAGGCTGAAGGCCGCTTGGTCCATCACCTGCAAGTGATGCTCGAGTGCCGTCTGATACGTGAGCTGCTCGAATTTTTTCGCGTCCTTGGAGGTACGCGGATCGCGATCATAGATGCCATCCACGTTCGTGGCCTTGAGGAGCACGTCGCACGAAAGCTCGAGTGCGCGCAGCGCAGCTGCGGAATCGGTTGTGAAATACGGGTTGCCCGTGCCGCCGGCACAGATGATCACTCTCCCCTTTTCGATATGACGCAACGCACGGCGCTTGATGAACGGCTCCGCGAGCTGCGGAATATCGATGGCGGACAGCACGCGCGTCTCGGTGCCCGTCGCTTCCAGCGCGGACTGGAGCGCGACGCTATTCATGATTGTCGCGAGCATGCCCATCGAATCACTTACCGTACGGTCGATGCCCGATTCCTTCGTATCGCGGTAGCGCCAGATGTTGCCGCCACCCACTACTACTA
>DAISLF010000071.1:4173-5335 GCA_036820585.1 Candidatus Peribacteria bacterium
CGCGAGGCCAAGTCGCTCAAGACGTCCCGACGCTGCTGATCGAAACGCCACATGGGACGCGCGTGATCCCGTCAGCTTCGCCACTTCGGCGATTTGCTTGGCGACATCATAGAGAGTCGGACGGTCGATGCCGTAATCTCCGCTTCCCGCAAAGACCTCGCCGGAAAGCTTGAGCATGATGCGCTTATACGACATGAAAGAATGGGGGAAGGAAATCAGGCCGTGGGCGGCAAAGAGGGTGGCGGTGGATCGTGCGGTTTTTCCTGCGGAGGATTGGACGATGCCGACGATGTTTTCGTTTTCTGCGATTTTGACATGCCGCTCATCGCATGGATGATACGCAGAATCGCTTCCACCAGCTGCTGCCACGCCTGGCGGATTGTAATTTCGCCACGGGAAAGCGGCCCCACGATGGGAACATCTTTGTATTGTCCCTGCGCCGCGGCGAAGAAACCCATCGCCATCCCGGCCATGATGACCAACTCCAGCAACCTTCCCATGATCGGAATGAACCAGATGGGAATCGAAAGCACAAAGAGAAGAATCGCCTGTTTGCTGTGGTACCGCACAAATGGCGACTGTTTGCGCAGAAAATAAACAGGCACCGACATCACCCACAGATAACTGAATGCGGCGATATCCTTGTTCTTTTCAATATCATTGCGCTCTTCCTCGTCGGCCGGAGCCCGGTGCGTCTGCGGATCCATCTTTTGGATTATAGTGTAAATCCTATGGTAAAGCCATAATCGCAGAGGGATGCGCAAGCACGAAGTCTCTTCATAATTTGCTACCCTTCGCTCATACTCTGCCAGGCACCCTCTTTTCTTGGAAGTCCGCCTGTTCTTTCTTCTCACATGTCCCGGTAGCTCGGTGGGCCCAGCCCAGCCTTCTGGCAACTCCAGTAAAAAATAACGATTCGGTGCTACTCTATATCACATCATCTGGGCGTCAGAAAACAACATCCGCTCGTTCGCCTCTGTTCTTTCTTTCCATTCATATGTCCCGGTAGCTCAGTTGGATAGAGCGGGAGCCTTCTAAGCTCCAGGTCACAGGTTCGATCCCTGTCCGGGATACCATTACGGCAGGCAAAACATCCCCATTATACGAGTTGATTGTCTCCGCCTCGGTCCAAACCCTGCACTTTAGTGCAGCCACTTTCAGT
>DAISLF010000072.1:0-5257 GCA_036820585.1 Candidatus Peribacteria bacterium
GCGGGGCAGATATCTGCCAAAACCGACGATGGCGCTATGGGACATCGTGCAGAGTGTAGCAGAAAGGCCGAAGGAAGAGAGAAAAGACCCGATTTCTTATGATAGAAACCCTAGAAAAAAGATCTTCATCTGGGGATGAAGATCGGTGTCTGTGGCGAGGCTGGTGCTTGGGATGGCCAGCCTATGCCGGCAGTTTGCAGTGGTACAGGCAGTGATTCATCACTGCCCGTACGTACTCATTGTCCACGCCTATGCTCGTCACGGGCGTCAGAGAAGCCATGTCTTTCGGATATCCTGAACGAATCTTGCGTCGGTGGACGTCCAAAAGTATGACCTTCGATCTGCTTGTCCCCATTGCGATCCACCGCTGATTGGGAGACATGGACAGGGTGACGACATTTTCATTGGCGTCGAGCACGCCGCGGATGTTGATCGAGTTCTGCTCTGTTTTGTCGAGTCCTCTTGACGTAAGAGGCGTCCACCAGAGTTGGCCCTGTGCCACCATCAAGAGATGGCCATGCATGATGGCCATGCTTTGGACTTCTGGCGCGTGGCCCATGTCCTCCAGAAAGAACATTTCCAGATCTTTTCCCATTTCCCATTTCTCCTTTTTTTAGTCCAGCCGCTTTTGTCAAAGAACGTGGAAGTATACGCATACTTTGCCATAAAGCAATGGAAGGAAATTATGTCAAAGCCCATCCATATTCTTTTGTACGCATGGCGAAGCCCTCATCTGGGGATGAGGGCTTTATGTTCCTTGGCGTGGATAGAGCTTTCAGCGCGGAGCCGCAGGCTGGAGCAGCTCCGAAAGATCGTACATGTGCATTTCTTGACGGTGGCTCACGATGAGCCGTGAACCGTTTTGGCCGAAGCCGAGTGCGAAGACTCCTGAAGAATGATGTTGGGCACAGTTCACGTGTCTGATCCCGCCGTTTTTCTGTCGATCGACGAGGTAGATCTGGCCTCTTTCGGTCCCGATGGCGACGAAACGAAGATCGGGTGAGACACTCAGTACTACACGTTCGCACTCTTCGACGAGTCCCATAGCATGCAGGTTATGCAGGCTATTATTGTTGCTTTTGATTAGCATGCCCTGGGGTGATAACTCATTGACCAAGAGCTTCCCATGCATCATGCAAAGCCATAGGCCTTCGCACACATATTCTGCGTGGGCGTCGTAGTCGTCAGAATAGTTTTTCAAGCAGCCAGCAAGGCGAGGGAGTGGTTTCCCCATGACGTTTCTCCATTTCAGTTGTGATGCCAAGGAACGGCAGAATTGTAGTATTTTTTAGATGAAATGCAACGAATATTACTTATGTCAAAATTAAATTATTACTTTGAAAAATAGAAGAAACAGAAAAACCGGAGGTCCCATACAAAGATGAGACCTCCTGGTTCTTTTCAATGGCTGGTGGCGCAATGGATCGCGCCTAGATATTTACACTTCTAGCCCATGCGACCGGGCTGCGGTGTGGCCTGATTTACCGCCCCACACCGCGACTGCGTCGCGACCGTGGAGCTGAAGGGCATGGCCCGGGTTCCCGCTGTCGGGATAGGCTTGGGCCGTGCCCACTTCCCGTCTGAACACCATGCCAGACTCAACGGAGTAGCACTTATTGTTTCCTTCTAAGTGCCAGTTTTCTCCTCCGTGTTCGGAGGAATAGAACGTCCAGCCTTTTGCGCGCGTCATGTGGTAGATGACGCGGACGGCCGACCGCCACTGTTCCCAGTGGTTGCGGGTGACGGTGTCGGGCGAGAGCCCGAGCGTCAGCAGGTGCTCCTGGAGCAGAGGATCGGACGATGCCTTGGCCACGTAGGCCTCGAAGTGGGCGTCCTGCTCCAGGTAGTCCATCCCGGCTTCTTCGCCGGGATAATCGAACGGGATGTGGTTGAGTGGCAGTCCGTTGCGACCGAGCAGAAAGACATCGCACGCACCGCCGCCCGCATGGGCATTGTTCTCGAATACGAGCGGTATGCCGCGGTTCGCGGCGCGCCCGATGCCAGAATTGGCAGAGATCGTGACGTACGTATAGAGCGTCCCGATCAGATTGTCGGGAGTGGCGCCGCCGTTGAGTGTGGCGGCGAAATCGCGGAGCTGCGTCATGAGTTTGGCGTCTTTGCGAAGCTCGTCGAGCAGCGTGACATAGACAGGGGACGTCGTGTCGGCGTTGACCCAGGCGAAGGTCCCATCTGCCGCATTGCCGGCATTGATGAAGTTCGCGATGCGGTCATCCGCGTTCTCGGCAGTCACGCAGAGACGTTGCATGTGGCCATGGAGCATCCGGGTGAAGCCGGCCGCCTGGCGATGCCACGAGCGAAAGCCGTCCAATGCGCAGGGTGTGTATTCGCCGCCAAAGACTTTTTGCAGGAGCTGGTTCGCATCTTCTAGATCGCGCGCGAACGTTTCGCGCACGACGAGAATACCATCCCGCAAACCGCCTGGCAGGGCGATCGATGGGAGCTTGGCGCCGTCCTCGCGCACGCCGTCGTAGGACGGACGGCAGAGGATGGCAGGGTTGACCAGGGGGGCGAGATTCGCCATGAGCGTGCTGACCTTTCGGTAGCCGCTGTCGTCACCCTCGATGAGCTGGGTCAGGGGATTGATACCCCTCACGATTGGGGTGGTCGGCCACTTTTCGGGTGGCACGGGGTACGGACTGTGCATGAAGCACCTCCTTGAGTGAAAGTTGTTTCTCTCTTCGTCTTCGGCATAGTTTTTATTTGGTTCCAGCCGATGGTGAAAAGAACCTTATATATCATGACAGAGATTGACTTGAAGGTCAATTAAACTATACTACCTTTATCCAGAATCCTTTCTGGATAGCTCATTGACATCACATGTTCACGAGCCCGGCAAAGCGGATATGATTTCGTATCCGGTTTGCTGGGTTCGAGGGGCGATCAATGCTCCGGCCCAGTTCCACAAAAAGGAGATGTATATGATCGAACTCAACATTTTGCACGGACCCGCGCTCAAGAGCCTGCACGGCCACTTCGACCTGCAGGTGCAGGACGCCACTGTGGGTCAGGACGGCCTGGGCAACGTGCGCGAGGGCGAAAACCAGGTGCGGGTGAGCAACGGCGGCGCGAGCAGTTTGCACATCAGTATCCTGGTGGACGATGAGAAGCCCGTCGGGGGCTGCGTAGCCTTCGACCGGACGCTCCGCGTGAATGCGCACTTTGGCATCCGCAACGGCGGGCGCATTGTCGTCATCGCGAAGGACGAGGCGGGTCTCGAGATCGACCGCCTGGAGGCGCGTTATGCGCTCCAGCGCATCGTCGGCCCCACGTACTGCGCGTAGTCGCCTGAACGCATTGTCAATGAGCACCGGCCTGGGATTTATCCTGGGCCGTTGTTTTTGGGTATCAAGAAAAATGAAAATCCCAGCCGTGATTTTATCTCCCTAATTTCTTATGTGATTTCGCCAATTGCTGCGATGCCTGTGCGGCAAGGAGAGATATTTCTCCGGCGAGCACCGCTGCGCCAATCGTTTCGGCTAACTGCGTCTTTGCGTGAAGTTTGGTCTTTGTCGAAAGCAATAATTGCAGGCACTGCGACTGCGCGGGGAGAGGCGTGCCGCCGCCGCGGACTCCCACGATGATTGCAGGAAGCCGCACGATGATGTGCAGTCCTTCATCGGCAGCTTCGATATACGTATCGGTGAGCGATCCTTCCACCACGTGCGCGGGATCCTGGCCGGTGGCGAGGTAGAGCGCGGCGATGATGTTCGCGGCATGGAGGTTTCTGCCCATCGCGCCTGCCAGCTCCGAGCCGATTTCCAATTTCGCTTTCGCGACTTCCAGCATCGAGTCGCCGGAAGATTTCAGGACTGTCTCGATCACATCGTTTGGCAGAAATGTTTCCGCCGTCACTTCGTACCCGCGGCCGCGCTCGTAGGTGCGCAGGCTCGGCTTCTTGTCGCTATCGATATTCGCGGCGATGGTGATGAGCCGGGCATGGCCTTCGATCAGATGCGCAGCGCACCACTCGCCCACGGCCTGGGCGGCGATGGTGATCATGTTCATGCCCATCGCTTCGTCGGTGTCGCAGGAGAGAGTGAGGAACACATACCCGGCCGCGGCATCAATGTCGAAGCGCAGTACTTTCAGATGATTGCTCGTTGCTTCGGCGATTGCCATCCAGTCCTTGCTGCTTTTTTGCAGCTCCTTGGCGAAATCTTGTTCGTGCTTGCCCGCATGCCAGGCGATGGAGCGAGAAATCCCATGATGGATCGAGGATACTCGTACAACTGCGACCGACGTGGCTTTGCATCCGCGGTTCACGCTCGCCACGAGCGCGCCTTCGGTGGTGCAGAGCGGCAGGTGCACGGTTGTGTTTTCTCCGGAGCTGAAGGTCATGCTCAATGGGCCGGCGTATCCGACCGGCACCGGCACCATGCCGAACATCTGTTCGCAGTTTTTTTCATCGGCATGTCCGATGGCGTCACGGGACGCGCGTACACTCGATAAATCTCTTCCAGTTTCTTTTTCGATGCGTTTGCGTCGTTCCTCCACTCGTCCGAGCGCATCCAGGCCGTCGGGAAGATTACGGAGATCCATGGCTACCGTATGCTACAGCAGGCGCGATCCTTCGCCTACCGCCGCTTCGAAGATCGTGCAATCAGCCTGCGCCTCTGCGAAGCCGCGGACAGCCTCGGCCGCGGATGCCTCGCAAATCAAATGGACCGTCGGTCCCGCGTCCATCGTATAGAGCACCGGCAAATGCCGCGTGATTCTGAGCGCGCGAATATCCCGGATAATCCGGTGGGTCACGTCGCTCAAGTAGCGCAGAGACGGCGTGCTCGTCTCCATCACGCGATGCATATCGAGCGAGTCTTGCTCCGCGATGTGCCGGAGCTTCTCGAAATCTTTTTGGAGAATCGCGGCGATGCATTCGCGCTGGCGGCGCGGGATGGCGGCGATGCGATCGGCGAAGAGCGAGCTGGTGGAAGCGAGCGCGTGGCCTTCCGTCGATCCGTATTCTTTTTCCTGGATCGTCGGCACGATGATGATGTCTTTGAGCTTCCAATGCGTCGCATCCGCGATGGGCTCCGCGTAGGCGCTGTCGATTGCCATGCTTGTTCCCGCGAGCATCGCAACGAAGCCGCCGTAGATGCTGCGCGATGCCGAGCCGGAGCCCAGGCGCGCGATCACGCTCACCTCGCGACGCGCGAGCGGACGGCAGTCCGCGATGAGGCCCGCGTATGCTTCGGCGACACAGCTGAAGACGGCCGCCGACGAGGCGATGCCGATGCTC
>DAISLF010000073.1:0-5146 GCA_036820585.1 Candidatus Peribacteria bacterium
GTTCATCTACCCCACGAACAACAATGCGATCATGAAGATGTTGCGCAAAAAAGTCGCGGAGCTGCGCGCCAGCATCCGCATGCTCGAGCAGCGCGGCATCGTCCGTGATCCCACACTCGAAGCCGCCTTGCAGGATGCCGAAGAGCTGCGAGACTTGCTTACCCGCGGGCGCGAAAAGCTCTTCCAGCTGGGGATGTACATCACGCTCTACGCCGACGATGAAGACAAACTGAAGAAGCTGCAGACCGACATGGAATCACTCCTCGGCGGCAAACTGGTGCTCACCAAGCCCGCCATGTTCCAGATGGAACACGCCTGGACGAGCACGCTGCCGCTGTGTCTCGATGAGCTCGAGATCAGCCGCAATATGAATACGTCCCCGCTGGCCACGAGCTTCCCCTTCTCCAGTTCGGACCTCACCGACGACCACGGCATCCTCTACGGCATCAACCGCCACAATGACTCGCTCGTGATCTTCGATCGCTTCGATCTGCCCAACGCCAACGCCAATGTGTTCGCCACCTCCGGCGCCGGCAAATCATTCGCCGTGAAGCTGGAGATCCTGCGCTCGCTGATGCTCGGCACCGAGGTGCTGGTGATCGATCCGGAAAATGAATACGTGGAGCTCTGCAACTCCGTGGGCGGATCGTTCATCCCCATGTCGCTCCAGAGCCCCTACCGCATCAATCCGTTCGATCTCCCCGCCGCCATCCGCGGCGACGATGCCGAAGCCGGCGAGATGTTGCGCGGCGCGGTGCAGAATCTGCACGGCCTCTTCAAGCTGATGCTCGGCACCGTCACGCCGACGGAAGATAGTATTCTGGACAAAGCGATCCT
Source organism: Candidatus Peribacteria bacterium (assembly GCA_036820585.1). Taxonomy (GTDB): domain Bacteria; phylum Patescibacteriota; class Gracilibacteria; order Peribacterales; family Peribacteraceae; genus DAISLF01. The sequence continues at coordinate 838 of DAISLF010000073.1, forward strand.
CGATACCTACGCGCTCAAAGGCATCACGCTCGCCACGCCCAATCCCGGCTCCGTCGAACCGCCGACACTCCATGATCTGGTGGATGTGCTCCTCACAAGCCAAGGCGGCGAAAGCATGGGGAAAATCCTCCAGAAATATACGGAAGGCAGCCAGGCCGGCCTCTTCGACCAGAAGACGAATGTCGAGCTGCAAAAGCAGATGGTCGTCTTCCAGATCCGCGATCTGGAGGAGCAGCTGCGCCCGATCGCCATCTACATCGTGCTCAATTACCTGTGGAACCGCGTGCGCACGGAATTGAAGAAACGCTTCCTGGTGATCGACGAAGCGTGGAACCTGATGCAGCATGAGGATTCCGCCCGCTTCCTCTTCGGCCTCGTGAAGCGCGCGCGAAAGTACTTCCTGGGCATCACCACCATCACGCAAGACGTGGAAGACTTCGTCAGCTCGCCCTACGGCAAGCCGATCATCACGAACTCTTCGCTGCAGGTGCTCCTGAAACAATCGCCCACCGCCGTGGATAATTTGCAGAAGCTCTTCTATCTGACGGACGGCGAGAAATATATATTGCTCAATTCAGGAGTAGGCCAAGGCATCTTCTTCGCCGGCAACAAGCACGTGGCCATCCAGATCCTCGCGAGCCCGGAGGAAACCGCGATCATCACGACGAAGCCCGAAGAAGTATTGGCCCGCCAAGCCTCGGAAAAAGCGCTGGCTGCGAAAGAAAAGAATGTAGCAAACAGGAACGCGCCGCCAGCGATACAGCAATCCTGACACCCGCCAATCCACTACTCCCGGTATCCTGCCTATGACGGAAAGCTCACCCAATATCGGCAAAGAGATTCTCACGAACCCACAGAGCAATGATGTACTCATCGCCGGTGTCAGCGCCTTTAATTCAGTCTTCACGCGCGATAAATATCAGCATATCCGCACTATTGCACAATGGATGCGCAGGCATACGCGGCATATTGCTTTCATGTACCCCGATGAACCGGAGCAGGCAAACCTCGTCGCGCTCGGCGTGACTGATCCAACAGAAATACAAAAGAAAATACGCAATGGTTTCAGAGGCATCATGAAGCAAGGAAAGAAAGTACTGGAAGACCTCTCCGTCGATCCAGAGAAAGGCATATTGATCTGGGAAAAGTTTCGTGAGCATCCGCTCTATAGGAATACCTACAATGATCTCCAAGATCTCTATACTCAAAATCCACAATTCACAGAGGATGTTCACAGAACTGTGGAGGAAGTATTGAAGTCAAAATTCCAGAGTCCTCATTTCAAAGATACCAATACCGCGACTGAACATTCCCTGCAGATCGCCAAAGATTTTCTGCTGGGTGAATTGGCATTTATCGTGAATGCCGCGAATATCCTGGGCCGCTCACGATCGGCATACGTGTACCACCAGGAAATGCCTGTATTGCGAAAGCTGATTGCAGGACAGTATGCAGGTTTCACGCCGCCGGGGAATACGGGCTGCATTGTCGTATCGGAAAAGCGAGAGGAAACCGAAAAATAATAGAATGTAGACGATATTTTCCCCACACTACTTCGTCATTTCCGTCTCCTGCGCCTGCGCCGCGCCATCAGGCACCACCTTCCAGCGCACTTCGGGCTTTAAGTGACCATCAAGCGCAAAGCCTGCCGCTTTCTTGTGTCCGCCTCCGCTGAACTTGCCAGCCATGGCCGACACGTCGACGTCATCGCGCAGGGTACGCAGTGACCCTTTCACTTTGCCGCCTTTCTCGGAGAGAATCAGCGAGAAGCGCATGCCGGGGACGGCGTTGACGTAGTCGATGGCGCCCGTGAGCTCGCTGTAGTCGGCACCGGTGGCGCGGAAGTCGCCTTCGGTCACGGCCGAGATGGCGCCGCCTTCCTCCGTGAGCGTGATCTTCTCGAGCACCCGTCCCCACAGGCGCAGCGTACTCAGCTTCGCCGTGCGAAAGACTGCCGTCACGATCTGCTGACGGCGCGCGCCATGACGCAGTAACTCAGCCACAGTTCGGTAGACATTGGCCGTCGTGTTGCTGTGGAGTAGCCCGCCCGTATCGGTATACACGCCCGTGAGCAGGCACGTGGCGATGTCCGCCGTGATGCGCCAGCCAAACGCGGCAGCGAGCGTAACGATGATTTCGCAGGTGGACGCGGCATCGGGGAAGACAAAGTTCACGGTGCCGAAGAGCGGGTTGCGGTAGTGATGGTCGATGACGATGGAGCGGTATGTGCCGTCGAAAAGCTGCGGCAGCGTCTCGTGCATTTCGGTCAGCTTCGGCTCGGCGCAATCGAGAAAGATGAAGAGGCTCTGCGCGGGATCAGGCAGGACGGGCGGCGATTGGACGCGGAAAGCGCCGGGCAAAAAATGGAAGAGCGACGGCACCGGATCTTTGCAGTGGAAGGTGACTGTTTTCTCGGGGAACTGCTGCTCGAGCAGCAAGCCGATCGCCAAGAGCGAGCCGAGCGCATCGCCATCGGGATTGCGGTGGCACACGCAAAGAACATGGCTTGCACCGGCGATCAGGTCGGCTGCAAACGATGTTTCTTGTACTCCCAGAGTCATACGGCGGCGCAAACGGGTGAAAGGACGTGAGTGTCATCCTTTTACCCGGACGTTTCAATCGTCTTACTCTTGCGCGCTTTGTGAACTCTCTTCCGGTTGCCATTTGGAAGCTTCAGCTAACAATTGATCGATGCGATTTCCTTCCTCGGCCTGCACGTCTTGGCGGAAGCGCAGGTGCGGAATCCGCTGGCGCTCGAGTGCGCTCAGCTTTCGCTGCAAATCCGGCAACTGCGTGATGAGAAAATTCATCGCCTGCTTGGGCTCCCGCAGCGCGGTGATGTAGAGAGTGGCATACGAAAAATCCCCGGACACTTCCACCCGCGTGATGGAGACGATGCCGCATGCCGGCGGGCACTCCCGTATGACGGGCGCGACGATGGTGCGGATGGCGGAGCCGAGCATGTCAGTGCGTTTGGACATGGCAGAAGGATAGCGAAGAAACCAAAGAAACCAAGGGAGCCGAGGAAATGCTTTTCCCTCGGACTCTTCGGTTTTCTTGGACTCCTCATCTCCCGTGTACAATCCCTCGCATGCCCCCTCCGATCTCCATCCTCTTCTGCGGCACGTCCGCCTTTGCGGTTCCGTCGCTGGAAGCCTTGCTCGCCGATGAAGTATTTGCCGTGCAGCTTGTGGTCACGCAGCCCGACCGACCTGCGGGACGCAAGCAAATACTGACGCCGCCGCCGGTAAAACTGGTGGCGGAGAAACACGGCATTCCAATCCTGCAGCCCGAAAAAATCAATGCCGAAGTCTCGCGTCTCGCGTCTCGCGTCTCGCGTCCGGATTTCCTCGTCGTCGTCTCCTTCGGCCAGATCTTGTCGCAAGCGATCCTCGATTTTCCGACCCGCATGCCGGTGAACGTCCATGCGTCGCTGCTGCCGCGCTTCCGCGGCGCCTCGCCCATCCAACATGCCATTCTCGACGGCGATACCGTGTCGGGCGTCACGGTGCAGCGCATCGTCAAAGAGCTCGATGCCGGACCGATCCTGGCCCAGGAGCGCCTCAAAATCCCTCCGCGCGCCACGTTTGAAAGCCTGCATGATCAGCTCGCACCACTGGGTGCGCGCTTGCTTTTGCAAACGCTGAAGAATCCGATCCAAGAAGAGCCGCAAGACGAGAGCGAGCTGGTCTTCTGCCGCCGCCTCACCCGCGAGGATGGCATTGCGGATACGAATACCCAGACTGCTGCAGAAATTGACCGCAAAGTGCGTGCCCTGAACCCATGGCCGGGCGTCACGATCATGCTGGATGGCCAACCGCTGAAGCTCTTGGAAACCGCGATGGAAGATTCACACGACGCCTATCCGCTTCCCTGCCGCGCAGGCTCGACTTTGTATCTGCTCTCCGTACAGCCCGCCGGCAAAAATCCCATGAGCGGCGCGGCGTGGAGGCGGGGAAAGAGGATAGAAAGTGAGAAAAGCTAGAAAAGCGAGAAATGTGAGGAAAGGCAGGAAGGTCAGGCCACTCATGGCTTCGATACCTTTCTGCCCTTTCTTTCTTTTCTCGCTTTTCTAGCTTCCAAGCTTCGTTTTCATCTCCTGAAACGCCGAGATGAATTTATCGAGGTCCTCCACATCAAACATGATGGTGGTCTTCTGGCCGCCGCGCGACTTCTCGGAAATCTTGAAGAACTTGCCGTTGCCGGATTCCTTGAGGTCGATATAAAACGTGCGCTGGCGGGCGTGGATCGTCACCGAGTGCACATCTTGGGCATAGCGGCCGCCGCCTCCATCGCCGCCGCTGCGCGG
>DAISLF010000074.1:0-1263 GCA_036820585.1 Candidatus Peribacteria bacterium
GGTGTAGTAGAGGCCGATGAGAATCGGAAACTGGATGAGGGTCGGCAAGCAGCTCTGGAACGGATTGATCTTATGTTCTTTCCAGAGCTTCATCGTCTCCTCCTGCACCTTCGCGGGATTGTCTTTGTACTTCTCCTTGAGGGCATCGAGATGCGGCTGCAGCATCTGCATTTTCTTCTGTCCTTCCATGGCGTGCTGCGTGGGCCAGAAGAGAATCGCCTTGATGATGATCGTCACGATGATGATGGCGAGGCCCAAGTTGTGATCGGGCAGGAGCGACGCGACGAAGATAAGGAAATTCAAAAACGGCGCGAGGATGAACGTGCGGAAAATTTTCGTGAATGCTCCAGGCTCGACCATCGAAAATTCCGCAGAGACCATCGTGGAGCCCTGCAACGTCGTCGTGGCGCCGCTGCCGGAGAGGCCGGCATGCATGCCGGAGCCTGTCTTTTGCATCGCGCCCGTGGCCGTGACGATCAAACTGACTTTGTAGGTGCCGACCGTATTGAAGAGCGAGTACTTCCACGGGCCCATACTGAGCTGCGCTTGGCCGCCCGGCGCGATGACAGGCGTTGGCTCGCAGCCTTTCGCCAGCTCGGTTGTGGAGAGTTTCGTCAGTTTCTGGCCCGAGCCGGGGTTCTGTACCGAGAACGCATCCAGCGGCGGCTGCGGGCAGCGATCGTGCACGGCAATGGGCGTGGTGGTCTTGTTGTCGAGGATGAGGATGGGATGATTGCCGAGCGTGTAGCTGGTGGCCGAGGGCTTCAGAATGACGCCCGTCGGCACAGGCGCGCCGCCGAATTGCTGCGGGAAGAGAAAACGCAGCACGATCTGGCTGCCGATATACACCGTCGCGAAGATGAGTGCGAATTGAAAGAGGCTATTGCCTTTCTTTTTTGCGTCGGCCATGGGAACAAGTGAGGAGGAACGCGCGGATATCCGAGCGGATACGCTCAAACGGGGCCTTCAGACTAGACGAGCGCGGGATGATCAACAACTGAATTGAGAGAGTATTGCGTATCGGGCATTGCGTATCGGGTATCTTCGATTCTCGCGTCTCGGAACTCGCGTTTCGCGTCTCATTCCTCGTTTCTTCTTTCAATTCCAGCCGCAACGCCTCGTGGCATCGGCGCCGCATACGGTTGCGTTTCACCGCGGATTTATCCAGCTTCGCCGACGCGAGCGTGCCCGCATAGACGGCAGAAACACCGGGGCGCGAAGCCGGATGGCGCGGCGCACCTTCACTGTAGCGCACCATCAGCA
>DAISLF010000074.1:1273-5045 GCA_036820585.1 Candidatus Peribacteria bacterium
GAGCCGTTCGCACACTTTGCGCCCGCGAAGGCGGAGGAGCTGCATGGGAAAAGAAAGCAACGAGCAAGGAGAATCTGATACACTACTCTACCACTTTTGCATTCCTATGTTCGTTTTCACCGCAGATCAATATCGGGAATTCATAACAGACCATATCGGCCTTGCAGGCATCAGCAAACCCCAAGTCCAAGTGCAAACGAATCAAAAGCGTTTGGATGTTTTTGTAGGAGGATCGCATATCGCCAACACGCCCAAAACAAGAAAATTGGAGGCTATCGCCCAGTACCTTCCGCCTTTGCATGCAACGATGCAGCTTTTCCATGAGCGGCTTCGTGCCATCGCACTTCTTCAGACATTCATTACCGATATACAAGCCATCGCCGGCGAGCACGATCTCTTCGCAGAAGCGCTTTGCGAAGGATTGCTGCCAGAAATGCAGGTACCTGAAAAAATGGAAATACTGGAGGCGCGTCTTCAAGAGACACGGCTGCGCATCGCCTATCGCGTCTTGCAAGCGGACGACCTGTCCGCTGCGCGTCTTTTGCAAAGACTTCATGATTTTGTAGGTCTTGTATAGGCAAAATAATGTACAGTATTTCGTACAATCTTATGACAGAATTCTCTCCAATCGAAGATGATATCCGAGCACTCGCTGATGTACTGCCGCTGCATGCCTTAGATGACGTTTTACAAACGCTGTCACCCGATCAGCAACGAAAAATTTCCGTACGCGCCTTACAGGAAGGCATCCGCGCCAGCGGTATAGATGTGCATGCGCAAGTAGCGAACGCAGCACGCGGTTTGCTCGCGACAAAAGCAATGACCGAAGCACCTATCTTCGAACAATTACTCGACGGTTTGCAGGGAGAGAACAATCCCCTGCACGCCGACATCAATGGAATCGTACAAGAGATACTCAGAGCTGCTTCTGCCTGCGCCAAAGATGCATGAGGCTGCCGAGGCGTCTGCGAGTGCTGACCGTATCAAGCGATGATGAGACGTACTCTCCCGGCAAGCGAAAATGGGGGAGACCGGGCGAAAGCGTCATTTTGTATTTCAAGATTTCTGCCAAAGCATAGCCAGTTTTATACCTGCGCTCACGGACATGCGGATCGTCAATTTTGCGAGTCCCGGGATTGGAATACAAACCACGCACGCCAGCGACATCCATATCCGGATGAACGTATATTCCCGTCGGAGTGACGACAAGATCCGACTTCACGTCTTTACGATCAAGCTTCAGATCCGAAGAAGCGATATCGATCGTAGCGATCGTGCGTCGCCCTGTGGCCGGATCGATATGAATGGCAAAGCAGTCGGTGCCCCGCAGTATGTCGGCCTTTGTGGCGAGGCAGGGCACAAGATACAACTGCCTCTTCGCAATCTCATATGCGTCGTCGTTGGCATACAATCCAAATTGCTCGCACATCGCATATTGCACTTGCGAAAGCCATTTTGTGCGCGGCTTCCATGGTTCTGACCGATAGGGATTGCGCTCCAATGCCTCATCGATATTTCCTTCTTCTCTCAGAAGACGCGGACGCGTATCCATTTGATCCTCTTTTCGCAAACGGTGCATCATCGGCTCCGAAGGAAGAGGAACATTACATCCATGTGGATACAGATATTCCCGCTCCAAATCCGTACCTGAAAGTTCTATCGAATGTTCACCAAGATCCACTTCATAGGCATCTCTCCATTTAGCATCTACTTCTACCTTCTCTTCATGGTGTGTATGTATATTCATATTTAACATTATACAATAATAATTATTATTTATCAATACATGGTTCTGAGCGAAAAAGTGCGAACATCCTTATGATACGGCCGATGGATCTCACCAAAGATCAAGTCCGGCATATCGCAAAACTCGCGAGATTGACCCTGAGCGAAGAGGAAGTAGCAAAATTCGCGCTCGAGCTGACAGCCATCTTCGGCTATGTGGATATGCTGCAGGAAGTAGATACCAAGAATGTCCCTGCGACGGCGCAAGTGACAGGACAGACGAATTCCTTGCGAGAAGACGAAGTCCGGCCGCAAGAAGTTTCGCCTGATGCTTTGCTCGCCTGCAGCCCGCTCCCCATCGCCGATCATCAGATCGTGACGCCGTCTGCGCACGGCTGATTGCGTTTCTCATTTACTTGTTTCTTTGTTTGCTCGAAAAAACGAAGAAACGAACCGACAAATCTATGCTTTCCTCTCTCACCATCTGCGGCGCCCACGAGCAATTGCGCGCGAAAAAAATCAGCGCGAAGGAGCTGACGCAAGATTGCATCAAACGGATCGAAACCGTGGATGGAACGCTCAACGCAATCGTCTATAAAAATTTTGAAAAAGCCCTGCAGGAAGCGGAAACTGTGGATCGCAAAGGCTCCTTCGATCATCCGCTCACAGGCATCCCATACTTAGCCAAAGACGTGTACTGCGAGCAGGGCGTGCCCACCACCGCGTGCTCGAATATCCTGCGGGACAAGAACTACATACCGCCGTTCGATTCCACGACCACCAAGCGCTTGAAAGCGGTGGGAGCCATCAGCATCGCCAAGAGCAACACCGATGAATTCACCATGGGCGCGAGCACGGAAACTTCCTGCTACGGCGTGACGCGCAATCCCTGGGATACATCGCGCGTCGCAGGCGGCTCCTCCGGCGGATCGGCCGCGGGCGTGAGCGCCGACGAAGCGCTCTTCGCACTGGCGACGGATACCGGCGGCTCCATCCGCCAGCCCTCCGGCTTCTGCTCGGTTGCGGGTATCCGGCCCACTTACGGCCGCACCAGCCGCTACGGCGTGATGAGCATGGCGAGCTCGCTCGATACCGTCGGGCCCATCTGCAAATCGGTGGAAGATATGGCGATCGTCTTGCAAGCCATCGCCGGGAAAGACGCAATGGACGCAACGACATCCGATATGCCCGTCCCCGATTATCGTGCGACGCTCAAAGACGGCATAAAAGGCATGCGGATCGGACTGCCCAAGGAATACTTCATCGATGGCTTAAACACAGAAGTGGAAAGCGCGGTGCGCGCCGCCGCGAAAACAATGGAATCACTCGGCGCCACGGTGCGCGAGATTTCGCTGCCGCATACCAAATACGCGACAGCCACCTACTACATCCTCTGCCCCTGCGAAGTGAGCTCCAACATGGCACGGTTCGATGGCATCCGCTACGGCCATACCGCGAGCAACGCGAAATCGCTCATCGAGTATTATGAGCAAGTGCGCAGCAGCGGCTTCGGGCCCGAGGTGAAGCGCCGCATCATGATCGGCACGTACGCGCTCTCCGCCGGATATTTCGATGCCTATTACCGTCAGGCGCAGAAAGTACGCACGCTTCTGAAGCGTGACTTCGATGCCGCGTTCCAGGAAGTCGATCTGATCCTCTCGCCGGTTTCTCCCACGCCCGCTTTCACCGTGGGCATCCACGCCTCCAATCCCGTCGACATGTACCTGGAAGATATCTTCCTGAGCGGCCAAGTGATGGCAGGCATCCCGGCCCTGAGCATTCCCTGCGGATTCTCCAAAGACAACCTGCCAATCGGACTGCAAATGATGGGTCCGCAATGGGAGGAAGGCCGTCTCTTCCGAGCGGCATACGCCTATGAGCAAGCGACGGAGTGGCATAGGAAAAAACCATCGCTGTGATCCAGGCGAGAGAGTGCGTCTTAGGTTTGCATGAGGCCCAGTTCGCGGGCTTGATTGAGAAGTGTCATTTGCGCAAAGCGGTGCAATTTCGTGAGCTTTTGACTACAGGTTCAAGTAATCCAGACCAT
>DAISLF010000075.1:0-5044 GCA_036820585.1 Candidatus Peribacteria bacterium
CAGCAAAGCCGATACGATCGGCATCGCGCTCCCCGCAGGAGCGGATGTGACATTGCAGACCATCCAGCTGCAACGCTGGAGTCTCGCCGAAAAAATAGGGGAAGCGTGGCACTCGTTTTGGACCTTTGATAATTACCGTCCCTATAGCATCAATTTTCTCTGGGGACCGCTCTTCACATCCAATCCGGTCGGCCGCTCACAGCTTTTCACGACGCTGCCGCCCAAAGGATGGTCCGCGAACCGACTCTTCCTCACCATACTCGGCGTCGTCGCATTGCTGCTTTTCCTCCATTGGTGGCTCATCGCCAAGCGCGGCCAACGACCGTTGTTGCGGACATTACCCGCCGGGATCTCAGGACATCTCGTCCTCTTCTTCATGGTATTCGCAGCACTCTGGCTCGTGCTCGATCTGCGGATGGGCATGGAATTCCTGCGCTATGTGAAGACGGATTACACCGCGTATATCGCCAAACCCGCGGGTGAAAAACTTTTCCGCGACCACCGCAACTTCGAAGACGTGATGCAGCAAAGCTTGCCGGTGCTGCAGCAGCAGCCGCGCTACCTATTCCTGGGGCCTTCACAGACGCCGTTCCTCGCACGGATGCGTTACTTCACGTTTCCCAGTGTACCGGTGGAAGAAGGCCAGAATGAGCAAGACGTGCATACCATTCTCGTCTTCGAGCGGCCGGACATTGCTATGGACTCTCAAAACCGGCTCACGCAGGACGGCCAGGTGATGACATCTCCCGGCAAAATCCTTCAGCGGTTTTCGGATCAATCCTTTCTCTTCCAGCTCCCATGAATTTCTTCGCGTCTTTTTTCTGGGTGACCGTGGGTTCGCTGCCGCCGACTCTCTGCGGCTGGCTGCTCCTTGCGGCACTGGAGGACCGCTTGCCCGTGCTTTGGCAAGCCGAGCGAATCGCGATGGGCTTCGTGCTCGGGGCGACAGGCTCGATGTTCGTCACGTTCATTCTGCACATCACGCTGCATCTTTCGCTATCGCTCGCGGGCTTTCTCGTATCGTATGCCGTGCTCGCAATTCCCTTGGGCATTCTCTTCTCTCTGCGACAGGACCGCCACCCCGCGATCGCGCCTGCCGCCCCCTCACGGCGGCTCTCCACCACATTCAAAGTGATCCTCTGCATCTTGCTCGCATGGTCCGCCGTCAAAGTCCTCTCCATGGGATTCCTGCTCTTCACGACACCCAGCTTCTTCGACGATACGACGAAAAACTGGGACTACCGCGGAAAGATTTTCTATGCAGAACAGGCCATCGTCCTCACGCTGCCTCCCGATACGTCTCCCAGCGGCATCAGCTCGTACCCGCCCGCGGTCTCGATGCTCAAGACCTGGCTCGCCGATCTGCAAGGCACCTGGAACGAAGGAACCGTGAACGGCGTGCATATCCTGTGGTACGCCGCTCTTCTCCTTCTGACGTATTGCACGCTGCGCCGCAGTCTCTCGCGCTTCTGGTCGCTTCTGGGCATCTACGGTTTGATCTCGCTCCCTCTCCTGCTGGTCCACGGCACGAATGCCTATGCCGATCTCTTCATGGCCGTGCACTCGTTTATCGCGGTGATCTTGCTCTATCACGCATATCGCTCCTCCTGCGCTGCCACATCGCTGACCTTCCTGCGGCTGGCTGCTCTCGCGACCGCGGTCATACCGTTTACCAAAAACGAAGGCTTGCTTCTGTATTTGCCTTCCCTTGCCGTGCTGACGGCTTTCATTTTGTGGCGCCAGCGGCGATCCGGCTTGCTCACGATGCGGCAAGTGATAGTGGCCTGCTGCTGGTTCATCGGTCTCTTGGCCATCGTCGCGATCCCGTGGATCACCTATAAAGAACTCAATGGTCTCACCTTCGGCAATGGAAAGACGCTCAGCTCTTTCCAGTTTGTGTGGCAGCCCGATGCCATCCTCGCGATCGCCGTGAATACGCTCCTGGAAGCGAACTGGCTTTTCTTCTTCCCGCTCTTCGGGTGCCTCCTTCTTCTACGGCCGCAAAAAGCTTTCCGCAGTCCGCTCGTGATCTTCACGGTATTTTTCCTGCTCTGCTACGCCGGACAGCTGGCCCTCTATCTCTTCACGGGTCTCGGCGCCGAAGCCGTGCGGCAGACGGGATATGCACGCGGAATAATTCAAATTCTTCCAGCGGCAATCGTGGTGGCAGTGATGCTGTTGCAAAATATTTTCTCTGCGCAGAGTGGCGTATCGGAGCAGTAGGTCTCGTTCTACGCAATACCGCATGCCAAATACCCCATACTTCCCCAATAGCGTTGTTTCTTCCACGGACCTCACGCTATGCTGACGCGCGATGCATTTCTACGCCGCGTTCATCGGTCACCAGCCGCACATCAGCCTCGCCGAGCTGTCGGCCACGGTGCCGGGTTTTCTGCTGGAACAGGTGCTGGAAAAGAGCGTTGTGCTCTTTGGAAGCAGCCAGCCGCTCGACGCGGCATTCCTCGACCGCCTGGGCGGCACGGTGATAGTGGCGAAGCGATTGGACGGCAACCATACGCTCGCTGATATTGCCGGCTTGATGGATACGCAAACGCAAAGCGTGAAAGGAAAACTGACGTTCAGTCTGCGGACGATCGGGCTGTCGCCGCGGGATATCCGCGATCTCTACCGCAATTGTAAGAGTTTTCTGAAACGCAAAAGCCGCGCGTCTCGCTACGTGGGCAACGAACACACTCCTGCCGCGTCCATCTTGCTGCGCGATGCGGGATTGCTCGACCGCAAAGGCGGCTGCGAGCTGGTGGTGCTGCGCGCCAAAGATCTTTTCTGGACGGGTATCACGGTGGCGGCTCAAGACGTGGATGCCTATGCCAAGCGCGATATGGAAAAGCCCGTACGCGACACGACGGTAGGCTTGCTGCCGCCCAAGCTCGCACAGATTCTCCTCAATTTCGGCGTGTGGCTGACGGGGACACCGGACACCGAAACCTCCGATGGAGCACCGCAGAAGACAAAGACGCCGGCAAAGAAACAAAAGACCAAAGAAAGTCCGAAGTCCTTCCTCGTTTTCGATCCTTTCTGCGGCACCGGCGTCATCCCCATGGAATGTCTGCTGCGCGGCTGCGCGGTGCTCGCGTCGGATAAGTCCGAGAAGGCGCTGACGGGATGCCAGAAAAATCTGGAATGGATCCGCAAGGAATACAAAATCAAGAAGACGGACGTGCCGTCCACTCTCTGGAAACAAGACGCCACCAAACCGTTTGCACTGGAGGAAAAGCCAGCGGTGATCGTGACGGAAACGAGCCTCGGACCCAACCTGCGCAGCCGTCCGACGTCCAAGGATGCGCAGCACCTCAAGAGTGACAATGAGCAATTGCAGGAAGGATTCTTGCAATCCGCGGCGGCATCGCTGCCCGGCGTGCCGCTCGTCTGCACCTGGCCCGTATGGTATTACTCCAAGGGACCGGTGCAGCTGGAGCGCATCTGGAAAGTGATCGACAAGCTCGGCTACGAAGCCGTGTTGCCGCCGCATATCGTCCCATCCGGCGAACATCCGTCGCTTCTCTATCGCCGCCCCGATCAATTTGTCGGCAGAGAGATCGTATTGCTGCGGCCGAAAAAATAATCCGCCGATGATCGGAAGAAACGCGCGGCAGTGTACACTGTGATGCAACCGTATCGTCGCACCACTGCTATCGTGTCTTTCTCAGCGTCTCCTTCTCTTCGGCCTTTCCTGCGGACCGGCATCATCCTCTTCTGCTGCTGGCACATGACGGCAGTCGCAGTTTTCTCGCTCCCATCGGAAGCCACTGACGAGGTATCGAGCTTCCTGCGCCGAGCCGTGCCCGCCGTGCGGCCGTATCTTTTGCTCACGAGCCAGTGGCAACAGTGGAATCTTTTTTCGCCCAATCCTCTCAATATGGTCGTGCGTTACCGCATCGACCGACTGCGCAATGGAGTATGGGCGCCCGTCTCGATGATCGCATCCCGGACGCTTCCCTGGTGGCGCAAAGCCGATGAACTCAAGCTGATAGGATACATGGACACGTACTCGCAGCCGTCTCTGCAGCTACGAACACGCTATCTCTCCAGCCTGTGCCATCCGCTGGGACTCGCACCCGGCACTCAAATCCGCTTCGTCTTCCAGTACTATTCGTTGCCCCTGGAGCCGCAAAGAGCAGCATGGTGGAAAGCGTGGAAGCCCGCATGGCAGACAAGCACATCCACAGGCGCGCAATGTCCTGATCCCGCCAAAGAATCCATTGCCGATTTCCAATTCCCTCCTGCGTTATGAAGCGGTGGACCCAGCGCATCGATGATTTCTTTTTCAAAGAAATTTCTGCCAGCGGCTTCGGGCTGGCGCGCATCGCGTGGGCGCTCACGGTGCTCGTCCGCATGCTGGAGCAATGGCCCGATGTCGTCCGCTACTACAGCAACGCAGGTCTTCTCCCGCCGACACTGGATCACTTGATAAATCGCAACGAGTGGCGCTTCACGCTGCTCTCGTTCATCACCGCACCCAGCGGCGTTTTTCTCCTCTATGTGCTGTTGCTCGCATCATGCCTCTGCATGCTCGTCGGCCAATGGCCCCGCCTCTCGACTATCGTCACTACCGTGCTGCTCTTCTCTTTCCATGAACGCAATCCCATGCCGCTGGGCGGCGGCGATACGGTGCTGCGCCTGATCGCAGTGCCGCTCTGCCTCTCGCCCGGCGTGCGCGCTTTCTCGCTGGCGAGGCTCCGGGACCAATGGCAATCGTGGAAGAAAAACCGCGCGCTCCTCGCGCCGCTGCAGATGTCCATCTGGCCGCAGCGTTTGCTCCTGTGGCAGGCGATCGTGATCTACGGCACGTCGCTATGGGATAAGCTCTACGGATCCACTTGGCTCTCGGGCAGCGCCATCACGATTGCGCTCCATCATCTGCATTTCACGCGGCTATCGAGCGATGCGCTCCTGCTCCTCCTGCCGCTGCTGCCCGCCATCACGCGTCTCGTGATGGTATATGAAGGCCTCTGGCTTTTGCTGCTCATCCCCTCTTCTTTTCTTGACCGCTTCACTCTTACGAAGCGCGGACGCCTGCGCCGCT
>DAISLF010000076.1:0-4970 GCA_036820585.1 Candidatus Peribacteria bacterium
GTCGCTTGGCTGCCACTGCTCGGATCACAGGAAGCACTCACGATCTGGACGTGGGCATTGTTCCCGCTGTCTTTGCCCAAGACACTGATCGTCTGGGTGCCGGTATTGAAGGTATCTTGCAGATCGACAAAGGAGAGAGCGCTGGGATTCGAGGGATGGAGGCCGAAGGAGAGACCGGGGGTGGCGGAGCGAAGACTCAGCAGCGCGCAGGCGGAGGGCCCGTTAAGATTCAGAAGAGTCGTCGCGGAAAGATTGGATCCTGCCGCAATCGTGAGGGTATCTGCGGAGCGGGGAGTTTTCTGGAGTGTTGCAAAGATAATCGAGCCCGAGAGCGTTTGGTTCGCGCCGTTGAGAAGGACGATGCCGTTGTTAGCGGTGAAGGTGCCGCGGTTGGTAAAGTTCCCGCTCAGTGTGAGAAGCCCTGAGGGGGCGCTGAAGGTGCCGGAGGCGAGGAGGAGAGCACCGGTGATCGTGACCGGCCCCGTGCTGCCGGTGAAGAGTCCGCCCGCGAGGGTCAAACCTGCCTTGAAGTTCTGCGCGGCGGTGGAGGCGAGGTAGGTACCCCCGGAAATCGTGACGAGACCGGGAATGATCGTCGTCTGTCCGTTGGCATTGTAGGTACCCAAGGAGAGAGCGAACGTCGAACCGACGGCGAGTGCGCCAGGGCCACGCGTGAGCGAGCCTCCGTTGATCGCGAGCGTGGACACAGTGCTTGCGTAGGAGCCCGGGGAGAACGAGCCGGCGCTGAGCGTGAGTGCGCCCGAGGCAAGCAATGGATCATCGAGCGTCCAGGTGCTGCCGTTGCCCTTGAGCGTGAGAGCCTGGAAAGGCTGTTCTCCGGAGAGAATTTCCTTGGGCCCCGTTTGGCCGTTCAGCGTCACGGTGCCGCTGCGCTTCGTGAAGACGCCGCCGTTATTGAGCCAACTCCCCGAAGCACTGATGCCGTAGTTGGACGAAGAAACGTCGAGAGTTCCTGCGTTGAGCGACAAGGAACCAGAAAGGGACAGATTGCCGGCGAGGGTGACGGTGCCCGACGATGTTTGGGGCTCATGTCCGCTGTAGAGGCGAGCGATCTCCGATGTGGAGAGTGCACGGTTATAAATGCGGACATCGTCGATTTTGCCGGGAAAGATCGTAGATATATTCGCGCAGCCCCCAGTGGAGTAGCCGCCGATGTACACGTTTGTCCCGAAACCACCGTAGTTCAGTGTGCCGGTGACAGCCTGATTGACCTGTAGAGCGCCATCAACGTACAGTTTGACTGTACTTCCATCGTATACAAAGACCGTATGGTGCCATTGGTTCAACGCTGCGGTCGTGGAGTTTGAAGTGAAGACGAAACCGTTGTTAGCAGTTCTGATGCCCGCTCGATAGGCGCCGTCATAGAGAATGCCGTACGTAATGAAGCTATTGTTATTCATTATCCAAGACAGGTAGGAGTTATCTGTTGGCTTCGACCAGGCACTTACGCTAATCGCATTTGTAGGTCGCATAATGGAATTGTCTGGCAGGCAGATGAACCCGGTTCCATTTGCATTTAGGCTCGCTGAATCACGAAAACTAACAGGAGGGACATCTGTGGAGGCAGAGAGTGTCCCTGTCCATGTCCCATCGCTTCCATACCCCGAGCTATCCTTCGCCGTCGTCCCGCTCGTCTCATCCAGTTTCCAGTAGCCGACGAGGCCATCATTCAGATTCATGTTCCCATATGTCGCATTCCCAGGGGTGAAAGTCTGGCTGTGGGACGGCTTTAGTAGCAATGTCCCGTGGTTGGATGTGTACGTTCCTCCGGTCTTCGTAAAGTCATTGAGAACCTGGAGTGAGCTCTCCGGAGCAATGAGAACTCCCCCCGAAAGTGTCAGGCTGCCGTTGACTGCCGTCGAGCCCGTCCCTCCCTTGAACGTCCCGCCTCCGATGATGAGGTTCCCGCCTCCGATGATGAGGTTCCCGCTGCCGATTGTGAGTAAACTCCCGCCTGATTGCGCGACCGTGCCCGTGAAGCCGGGGCCAATTTTAATACCACCAACGGTCGTAGCCTGGGAGACAAAGACGCTTTTCCCCGTGGTGCTGTCAAAGACCGCCGTGTCTCCCGCTGCGGGCAAGGCGTTCGTGCTCCAGTTCCCCGTGGTATTCCAGCTGCTGTCCGCTCCTCCTCCCGTCCAGGTGACGTTCATCGCATCGGCGTATGGGAGGAAGAGAAGAAAGAAAAGGGACAGAAGCGTGATCGAGGCAATCCAACGTTTAAGCATGATGAGAGGGGGAACTTCCGGCCACGAGCCAGCGTTGCATACAAGCGTATCTGACAAGGCCCCCCCCCCACAAAATCGAATGCTTTGACAAGGGTTTGCTTTTGATTCGAATACCTCCTCTCACGAAGAGAGCGCCTGGGAAAATAGATGCGCAGCCGCAACGCAATGCACAGGTCACACATTCCATCGCAGATATTCTTTCAATCCAGCGCCGCCTTGGAAGCTGACAACTCCGCCAGCTCAGCCGTGATGCCCGCCTGGCGCGTGCGGTTGTAGGTGAGCGTGAGATCATCGATCACATCGGAAGCGTTATCGGACGCGTTACGCATCGCGATCATGCGGGCGGAATGCTCGGATGCCGCCGTCTCCAGCACCGCCTGGAAAATCTGGAGCTCGGTGAGCTGGGGCAGGATGCGATCGAGCACTTCGGCCGGGGAGGGCTCGAAGATATATTCGGTTTTGCTGAGCGGCGTTTGCAGCGCGTGCTGTTCTTCTTTCGTGAGATGCTGTTCACCCAAGACCTCGTCTGCCACTTTCTTCAGCTCGGTAGCGGAGAACGGCAACAATACTTTCACCGTCGGCTCCTGCGTAAGCGCGGAAAGGAAGGTACTGTAGACGAGCACGACATGATCGTACGTGCGATTCTGGAAGGCCTCGATCGCCATGCGGCTGATGGGCAATATATCGCGGAATTTAGGGTGATTGCTGAGCGCCGGGAACGCGGCGATGATCTTTGCGTCACTGCGGGCAAGCGCCTGCTGCGCGCGCCGTCCGACGGCGATGTATTCCACTTCGACGCCGGAGCCGAGCCCCTGGATGCCGCGCACATACTGCGACGCGGTCTTCACGATATGGCTATTGAAGCTGCCGCAGAGTCCGCGGTCCGATGCGAGGACGATGAGGAGCACGTTGCGGACCGGACGCTGCTCCAAAAACAGATGCTGGCCCGGGTGGGCATGCGCGAGCTTGCGCAGTATCGTCCACGCGGTGATGGCGTAGCGCCGCAGTATCTGTGCGTTCTGCACTGCCCTGCGCATTTTGGATGCCGACACCAGCTCCATGGCTTTCGTCACCTGGCGGGTCGACTTGAATCCCTTCATTTTGCGCCGGATATCGCGGAGATTATTGCCCATGCAGGAGTGGATCGAAACGAATGATGGATGGATGGATGGAGAGGAATATAGAATGTCGAATGTAGAATATAGAATGTGGATAATTCATCATTCAATATTCCGCATTCTACATTCAAGCAACAGAACCAAATCCTTTCCTCTCTTTCAATGCAACAATGAGTCTCTTCAATGTTTCCTCCGCGTCCTTCGTCAGCTCTTTGTCGAGCACGGTGAGAATATCGAAGTGTTGGGTGCGCAGGAGCGAGAGAAGCTCGGTGGCGAATTCGCGGACGCGGTCGAGCGGGATATCGTCCAAGTATCCATTGATCGCCGCATAGAGCACGGCGACCTGTTCGCCCGGCGGCACGGGAGAGTATTGATCTTGCTTGAGGACTTCGGTGAGACGCACGCCGCGGTCGAGCTGCTTCTTGGTGGCGGCATCCAAATCGGAGCCGAACTGCGCGAAGACGGCGAGCTCGCGGTACTGCGCGAGATCGAGACGCAGCTTGCCTGCGACTTTCTTGGTCGCTTTGGTCTGGGCGGCGGACCCGACGCGCGAGACGGAGTTGCCGGTATTCACCGCGGGGCGGATGCCTTTGTAGAAGAGATCGGACTCCAGGAAGATCTGGCCGTCCGTGATGGAGATGACGTTTGTGGGAATATACGCAGATACGTCTCCGGCCTGCGTTTCGATGATGGGCAGCGCGGTGATGGAACCGCCGCCGTGGTCGGCATTCAAGCAAACCGCGCGTTCGAGAAGGCGGGAATGGAGATAGAAGACGTCTCCCGGATACGCCTCGCGTCCGGGCGGACGGCGCAGCAGCAGTGAGATCTGGCGGTAGGCCCAGGCATGCTTCGAGAGATCATCGTAGACACAGAGCACATCTTTGCCCTGGCTCAGGAAATACTCGGCCATCGCGCAGCCTGCGAACGGAGCGATATACGAAAGAGCGGCGGATTCCGAGGCGCCGGCGCTCACGACGATGGTGTAATCCATCGCGCCGCGCTTCTGGAGCTCGGCCACGATCTTCGTCACTTTGGATTCCTTCTGGCCGATGGCCACATAGACGCAGATGACCGGGCGGTCCGTCTGCTGCGTGAGTTTCTGATTGAGAATCGTGTCGATGGCCACGGCGGTTTTGCCCGTCTGGCGGTCGCCGATGATGAGTTCGCGCTGGCCGCGGCCGATGGGGATCATCGCGTCGATAGCCATGATGCCCGTATGCATCGGCGTGGAAACCGATTGGCGCTCGATGACTCCCGGAGCGATCTTCTCCACCGGATTCATATGCGTGCGCGGGATGGCCGGTCCGCCGTCTTTCGATTCACCCAGCGGGGAGACCACGCGGCCGATCAGCTCCGGACCGACGGGCACGGAGAGCACCTGGCCCATGGCGCGCACCGTGTCGCCTTCCTTCACTTTCGTATAATCGCCCAAGATGATGGCGCCCACGACCCCCTTCTCCAGGTTGAGCGCGCTGCCGATGATGCCATTGCCGAAATCGATCATTTCCGAGGACCCGATATGGGAAAGGCCTTCGATTTTGGCGATGCCATCGCCCACTTCCACCACGGTGCCCACGTGCTCCTGGCCGGCGGCCTTGTGATA
>DAISLF010000077.1:0-4933 GCA_036820585.1 Candidatus Peribacteria bacterium
GTGCAATCCCGCACACAAACACGCCGATAATTTTTTATCCATCTCACTTCCCTTACGCCATGAACCCGCATGCTTCCGCCACTTCCAGTCCCAAGACTTCCCAACGAGACGGCAGTTCTGTTTCTTCGCAGCCCGATTCCATCTCGATATCCGCGCATCCGCGGGTCCGCAAAGGACTCTCGGTCGATCGTCTCTTTACGACGCCCGGCAGCGATCCGCTGGAGGAAGTGCTCTATGAAAAGCGCGTGAGCCGTATCGCGAATACGGACGGCTCCGTTGTGTTCGAGATGCAAGGAGCGGAGATTCCGGCATCCTGGAGCCAGGTCGCGACGGATATCGTTGTCAGTAAATATTTCCGCAAAGCCGGCGTGCCGCAGTATAATGAGAAGGGAGAAGTGACTCTGGATGAGAAAGGGGAGGTCCACAAGGGGCCCGAACGCAGTGTGAAGCAAGTCATCCGCCGCCTGGCAGGCTGCTGGCGGCACTGGGGCGAAAAGGAAGGGTACTTCGAGACCGCGCAGGATGCGCAAGCATTCGAAGATGAATTGAGCTATATGCTGGTACACCAGATGGCGGCTCCCAATAGCCCTCAGTGGTTCAATACCGGTCTGCACTACGCGTACGGCATCACGGGGCCGGCGCAGGGACATTATTATGTGGAGCCGAAGACGGGAGAAGTGAAGCGCAGCCAAGATGCCTACACGCATCCCCAGCCGCATGCCTGCTTCATCCAATCGGTGCAGGATGATATGGTCAACGAAGGCGGCATCATGGATTTGTGGGTGCGCGAGGCGCGTCTTTTCAAGTTCGGTTCCGGCACAGGCACCAATTTCTCGAAGCTTCGCGGAGCAGGGGAACCCCTCTCCGGCGGGGGACGCAGCTCGGGACTCATGAGCTTCCTCAAGATCGGCGACCGCGCGGCGGGAGCCATCAAGTCGGGCGGCACCACGCGCAGGGCCGCTAAAATGGTGTGTCTCGATCTCGATCATCCGGATATCGAAGAATTCATCAACTGGAAAGTGAATGAGGAGAAGAAAGTCGCGGCGCTCGCCAAGGCGGGCTACGACACCGATTTCAACGGCGAAGCGTACCTCACGGTTTCCGGCCAGAACTCCAACAACTCCATTCGCATCCAGCATGACTTTTTCGAGGCAATCGAGAAAGACGGCGATTGGAATCTCTACTGGAGAACAGAATTGCGCAAAGCCGAAAAAGAAGGACGAGAACCCAAGCCCAGCAAGACCCTCAAAGCACGCGGCATGTGGGACCAGATTGGCTACGCAGCATGGGCTTGCGCCGATCCCGGCTTGCAGTACGACACGACTATCAACGACTGGCATACATGCCCGGAGGATGGCCGTATCAACGCCAGCAATCCGTGCAGCGAATACATGTTCCTCGATAACACGGCCTGCAATCTCGCCTCACTGAATCTCCTGCGCTTCTACGATAATGAGCATGGCACATTCCAGACCGATGCGTTCCGCCACGCGGTGCGCCTGTGGACGATCGTGCTGGAGATTTCCGTCTTGATGGCGCAATTTCCCAGCAAGGAAATCGCGGAACTCAGCTACCGCTTCCGCACGCTCGGTCTTGGTTACGCCAACTTGGGTGCGATGCTCATGCGCATGGGCATTCCCTACGATTCTGCCAAAGGGCGCGCCATTTGCGGCGCCATCACGGCGATCCTCACGGGCGACAGCTACGCCGCATCGGCCGATATGGCTGAGGGCTTGGGCACGTTCCCCGGTTACCAAAAAAACAAAGAGCACATGCTGCGCGTTATCCGCAATCACCGCCGCGCCGCATACTGCGCTCCTGCCACGGAGTACGAAGGTTTGCATGTGCCGCCCGTGGGTATCGATCCCAAAGATTGTCCCTCCGATTTGCTCCTGGCTGCCAAGGAAGCATGGGATACGGCGCTCAGCAAAGGCGAGAAACATGGCTATCGCAATGCCCAAGTCACCGTGATCGCGCCCACCGGCACGATCGGTCTGCTGATGGACTGCGACACCACGGGCGTGGAGCCCGATTTCGCGCTCGTCAAATTCAAGAAGCTCGCGGGCGGAGGCTATATGAAGATCGCCAATCAGTCGGTGTCTCCCGCATTCAAGGCGCTGGGGTACGGCGAATCCGATTTGCAAGACATCATGCGCTACGTGATGGGCACCCTGACGCTCGAGGGTGCGCCGCATGTCAATCGCAAGACGCTCAAGGACAAAGGCTTCACCGATGAGGATATCGCCAAAGTGGAGAAGAATTTGCCCCAGGTATTCGAGATTTCCTTCGCCTTCAATAAATGGGCGCTGGGCGATGCCACCATGGAACGTCTCGGCTTCGTAAAAGCCCAGACCGACGACATGAACTTCAACTTGTTGCGGGCACTGGGGTTCACCAAAGAGCAGATCGAGGAAGCGAACGTCGTCATCTGCGGGCACATGACGGTGGAAGGCGCGCCGCATCTGAAGCTCGAGCACCTGCCCGTGTTCGATTGCGCCAACAAGTGCGGCAAGCGCGGCAAGCGTTATATCCATTCCGAGGGACACATCCGCATGATGGCCGCGTCGCAGCCCTTCATCAGCGGGGCGATCAGCAAGACGATCAACTTGCCCAATGAAGCCACGTTGGAGGACATCAAGAATGCGTACTTCCTCAGTTGGAAGCTCGGCCTCAAGGCCAACGCCCTTTACCGCGACGGCAGCAAGCTGAGCCAGGCGCTCAGCAATAAGTCCGATACCAAGGATGAGAAGGCCGATGACAAAGCCATCGAACGCGTCATCGTCGAAAAAATCGTGATCAAAGAAGTGCCGCGCCGCCGAAAACTCCCCGAGGAGCGCATGGCGATCGCACATAAATTCTCGGTGGCCGGTCACGAAGGCTACGTGCACGTCGGCATGTACGAAGACGGCACGCCCGGCGAGATCTTCATCAAGATGAGCAAAGAAGGATCCACGCTTTCAGGCGTGATGGATACGCTGGCGTTGAGCCTCTCCATGAATTTGCAGTACGGCGTACCGCTGGAGGTGCTCTGCGAGAAGCTGGCACACACGCGCTTCGAGCCGATGGGCATGACGACGAACAAGGAAATCCCGATGGTGAAAAGCATGATGGATTATCTCGGCCGCTGGCTGGCGCTTAAGTTCCTTACCAAAGCCAAAGCCAAGCTGCTGCACAATGCCGAGCTGGTGGACCGCGCCTACGAACATGGCTCCAAAAGCAAGGATGCCTTTGCGATGCATTTACCGCTGATCGACGAAGGCTCCAGCGTGGACACGGCCGACTACTCGCGGATGGTCGATGATAAAACTCATCATGAGATCGAGGCAGAAGTTTCCGAGATCGAGAGCATCGCCACCAAAGCTGAGCAGGCCAAGTTGCAGGGCTTTACGGGTTCCGTCTGCGGCGGCTGCGGCAGCCTGAAGATGAAGCGCAACGGCTCGTGTGAAGTATGCCTCGATTGCGGCGCGACGAGCGGATGTTCCTGAGAGGACTTCAAAATACCGAGAGATCAAAGAGATCGAGGATTTCCACGCCTTGCTCTCTTTGATCTCGTTGCATTCTTCGAGTTCTCCCAGTTGCTCCATGATGGAAGAAGGCAAAGAGACAGCTATGATAGTCCCATGTCCGATTCCTGGCTCGATCATCTGCCGACCAACGAGAGAACAAAGCTGCGCAAACGCATGCGCAGTGCCGCCGAGTACGAAAAGCTGCGCGAGAACGTGAAAGGTCCGGAAGATCTGGAGAAAGAAATGAACCGCAATGAAGGCCTGGCCGAGTTGCGTTTCGCCATGGAGACGCAGCTGGAAGTGAAGAATGCGCTCAAGAAACAAATGGAAAAAGACATGCGAGAGCAGGGGATAGAAAGCGTGATAGAGAGTGAACGGCTTTCGCCCGAGCAGAGAAAATCGCTTGAGACGGGGAAGTTCGCGGTTGCTGTTTCCATGCATCCTTCCACGCATCAGGATCATCTTGTCGTGATATCTGAAGGAAACGTGCAGGAGCACATCCCTTTGAAAGCATCTTTCAATGATCGATATGTTGCTCAGTTCGCGCAATCCGCGACACCGCTTGGGAAGCTGGGATCGGCAAAAAAGAAGTGCGCATCCTAGATGTTTTTATTGCAGCAACAAAAGGAGGCATGCGCCGCCTGCAATGGCCGGATCCACGTTTTTCATCTGGATCGTGCCGATGGCCTTCTGGCTTTTGCCGTAGCAGATGAGCCCGTTTTCCACGCTTCCCACGGGATTGTCCGTCGCATCCAAAATCATCGTATGTCCGCCTTGAATCGTCACGCTTCCTATTTTTTTCCCGTTTTCGTCGCGTACCAATCCGCCCCGTATATGCCCGCGGATTTGTCCGCTCTTCCCCAGGATCGTGGCTGTTTTTTCCTGTTCAAGTTTGATTTCTCCGAGAGATCTGCCATTCGCATCCACCACCAGATTTTTCTGCGCGGCGCAGGACGTGAGAAATAAAATTCCAAACAGGGAGAGAAGCAGCAGGATAGAGCGCATACGCATGGGAAAGACGGCAAAAAAATCGTGACGCCCGCAAAGCGCGCGTTCGGTACGGCATGCTAGAGGTGCGATGAATTTTTACAAAGGTATTTCAAATATTACCGCTTGAAGCGAAGGAAAAACTTGAGCATATTCTTAATTCGCGTACTAAAATTTGCTTCAATTTATTTCTTCCAAACAATCGTCGGGAGCGGCTTTATTCGGCAGCTGTTTCCTACACTTCATGCACCGGTGAATGATGGACCAGCCCTTCTTGCCGTCGAAATCAAGACTCACCGGTTCCATCAATCCTTGGCATTCCGAGGCGCGATCGCCCGGTCCCTGCGCGTCCACATGTTTGGAATAGAGGCAGTAGGGACAGTGGTTGCGGTAGCTGCCGCGCTCCAGCGGTTCAACGCTCTTGCCACAATGCTCGCATG
>DAISLF010000078.1:0-4879 GCA_036820585.1 Candidatus Peribacteria bacterium
GAAGGGGACGACGGCGACGATCAAGGGTCCCTTCGGCAATTTCCTCTTGGACCGGCAAGCGCCGCATGAGTATCTCTTCATCGCCACCAGCACGGGCATCGCGCCGTTCCGGTCGCAGATTTTGGAAGCGGCTGCAGCCGGGGAGACGCGGCGGATGGATGTCGTCTTCGGCGTGCGCAGCGAAGAAGATCTTTTCTGGGTGGCGGAAATGGAAGCGATCGCGAAGCAGTATCCGCATGTCTTTGTGCATCGTTCGCTCAGCAATCCGACGGGCGACTGGAAGGGCCACCGTGGCCGCGTGCAGACGCTCGTCCCCCAGATCGTCCAAGATTTTTCCCAGAAGACGGTCTACGTCTGCGGCAATCCGGACATGACCAAAGAAGTGAAAGAACTCGCGCTCACGAAGTGGGGAGTGGAGAAAAAGAATTTGCATGTAGAGGGATACATATAGGATTGCAAGGACCGGAAAGAGTAAAAAAACGAAAAGGGAATCTGAAAAAGTAGGTGTGATATTTCTTGCAGTCCTCTGCGTCTTCTCCAGCTTTCAAGGGAGAATCATATTTTCGCTTTCAATCATCTGCAGCACCTTGGGATACCATTCTTTCTCCAGCGATTGAATGCGTTCCTTGAGGGATTCGGCCGTATCATCCGGGGAAATCGGACATTTTTTCTGCAGAAGGATCGGCCCCGTATCGATGCCTTCGTCGATCAGATGAATCGTCATGCCGGTTTCCTCTGCATGCATGTCCAAGGCATCTTCTATGGCATGCACGCCGGGGAGCTTGGGCAGCAGCGACGGATGCACGTTGATGATGCGATTCTTCCACCGCGCGACGAAGGGGCCGCCCAGGATATACATCCAGCCGAGTGCGGCGATGAGTGCGTGCGTATCGCTTGGTTCAGGCAACAGCGAACGGATGGCCCGATCGATATGCGTATCGTAGTCGTCGCGCGATTCGTCTTTGCTGCGCGGCACCACGATGACGGGCAAGCCGGCGCCGCGCGCCTTTGCCCCAGCGCCTCTGTCGTCTCGGTCGGTGACGAGTCCCAGGCATTTGGCCGTCAGCGATCCATCGCCGATACGATCCAGCACCGCCTGGAACGTCGTGCCGCGCGAAGACGAGAGGACGACGAAGTGCATGCGGGGAGTGTAGCGCAGAGCGGCCCCTGCCCCCAGCCTTCGCGGTGCGAGAGTCGCCCTTGTCTTTGGCGGAATGATGACGAAGGAAAGCGAAGGAACTCGCCGGGAGATGACTGTACCGATTCCCGGCGCGCGGCAGGGGAGTGCGTAGATAGTGGTTGGGCGTGCATCGCGCAGACACACCTGCTACGCTTTTGGGCGCATCATGTACTCTCGCGATCGATTTGTGCGGGCCAGTATCAGCGTCTTTGTCGCTGTCTTGCTCGGGGTCACGTTCTACACATCGCTACTGTCCGCCACCACCTACGTGCGGTATTTGTATGCACAGACAAATTCTTTCCCTTTTTTCTTGAACAATACTTCTACTTCCTCTGACGTCATCCCTCAGGGTGGCTGCTGCATCTTTCCTGGTGTACCCGGTAAAACAGAAACGACATGTGAGCCCTATATTCTTGGTACATCTCCTCCTCTTACTGGATGTGAGCTTGCTACTCCGGCAGCATGCGCAGCGGCTTGCGGCGGCTCTTCCTCCTCCACTCCTCTCTTCGCTCCCTGCATTGTGACATCATCCGCGGCCTCGACTGGTGTTTCATATTGCTGCACTCCTGGAGGGGGTTGTCACCAAGCTCCTCTAGGTACTGGCCAGGGGCCGACATGTTCTGGGGGGCCGTATAGCGATCAGGCAACTTGCAGTGACAATTGCCCAAGTCTTAACCCTGCAGCCGCTTTGGTCGGTAACCCTCCTACCGGCTCCTCTTATTCGACGCCGCCCACTGGTAATTGCTGCATCGTGGAAGCTGGAACGGCGCAATGTTACGTCTTTGATCTTGGTTACATGCCTACGGCATGTTCGCCTCCTACTGATCCACTATGCCAAGCGGCATGCGGCGGCTCTTCCTCTTCTTCCTCGCCGTGTTACACATTCGGCGGGCAGCAGGGAGGAGCGGCGGCAGGGCAGCAAGGCGGCATGGGTTGGCCGTTTGGAGGAGGCTTTCCCTTCGGAGGCGGGGGCAATGGTTTCGCCGGTCTGTTCAATGGCGGGATAGGCAATGGTCCGGGTGCTGCAGGCGGTCCCGGGGGTGGCACGCCCAGCGGCGGCGCTGCTGGTCAGCAGGGAGGAGCGGCGGCCGGACAGCAAGGCGGCGGCGGCAAGAGCAGCACCGATACGAAAGTGTGCCCGGCGGATGGCGGTTGCAACATGACTCCGGCGGGTATTTCGGGAGTGACGGGCACCATGGATTGCGCTTCCAGGCGGCAGCTCTGCGCCCCGACTGCCGCTTATCCGTGCTATACCTGCGTGGGAGGCGGATCGTCTGCCAGCTCACGCTCTGGCAAATCTTCCAGCGCCGCCAGCTCGGTCAAGTGCCCAATCGATATGCCGCCTCCTCCTGGGAAGCATCTCTGCGGTAAAACAAACAGTTACCCTTGTGCGGCTCCTATTTATTGTCCCGATACAAGCAGCAGTTCTTCATCGCCCAAAAAGTGTCCTGCGGGCAGCCTGACTGTTCCCACCTTCATGGTCGATAGAGGCGGTCAATGCGTTGGACAACCCATTGACTGCGCTAAAGGCCAACATGGCTATCCTTGCGATCCTCTTCCTTCTTGTCCTGCTGGACAGGTAGCGACGGCGACCTCATTAGGTGGTTCCTGCCCTTCGGCATACTGTCGTACGTGCGGCCCTCCTTCAGCCAGCTCGGCCGCTTCCTCCGCGAAAAATAGCTCCTCGGGTGCGGGTTCCTCCGGGGGAACTTCATCGAAGGGAACATCATCGGGCGGCAATTCTTCCGGCGGTCAGAACAGCAGCGTGGCGGTCAATACATCTTCTTCCGGCAATAATTGCCAAATGTTTCCGTGGCTCTGCGCCAGTTCCAGCGCGTCGGCTCATCTGAGCAGCGCCTCTTCTCTAAAAAGTTCCAGCCGCAATTCCTCGAAAGGCACCAGCTCCTCGGGTGCGAGCTCTTCGGTGTGCCCGCTGCAGTCGAGCTGCATGGATACGTCCGCCTGCAGCGCGCAGGGAGGCACCTGCGTTCCTGGTATCTGCCCGGTGACAGGTTTCAATCTGGGTAATACCTGTGTTTGCGGCACGCGTGTCTGCGCCAGTAGCAGTGTGGGGAGAAGTAGCAGTGTTGGGAGAAGTAGCAGTGTTGGGAGAAGCAGCAGTGTTGGAAGGAGCAGTGTTGGGAGAAGCAGCAGTGTTGGAAGGAGCAGTGTTGGGAGAAGCAGTGCGTGTACCGATGCAAGCCAATGCGCGGTGGGACAGCTGTGCACCAACGGTAAGTGCGGCGGATGCGTGTCATCCGGACAATGCCCCGTGGGAGAAACATGCCAGAGCGGTCACTGTCAAAACCTCTGCGGGAATGGCCGTCTGGATCCGGGAGAGCAGTGCGATGATGGCACGCAAAACAGCGATGTCTTCCCCGACCGCTGCCGCTCTGGCTGCACAAAGCCGCGTTGCGGCGATGGGATTCAAGATACGGGAGAGCAGTGCGATGCCGGCAGTCATAATGGCGTGCCGGGCAGCGGATGCAGCAGTGCGTGCATGCTGGTGACGTCGCCGGTCGTCGCGTCCAATGTGATCGACCTGCCCGCGAATATTCCCGTGGGAGTTCACAGTTCCTCGTCGCAGACGCGGGCCGCCCAGTCGGGGCGCGATACTGCGTCGCTGACGTCGATAGCCACCCATCATGCGCCCTCCGGCAAAACCGGTCCTGCCACGGTCGCGGTGATGGCGGCGGGAGCGGCGGCGGGCTGGGCATGGATCAGACGAAAGAAACAAACGACGAGTGATAAGAAGCGGGAATAAGCAGCTCTTTGCTTCTGCATCGTGGCATCAGCCGCACGGCTTTGCCCTCACCGCACTTTGGCGATCGTATCGGGTACGAGAACGCCGTTCTTGTCCGTGCGAACGCGGCACAGCTCCACTCGTGCTGTTTTGATAGAGAGTGGCACCTTGGAGTATGGATCTGCAAAGACGACGAAGCGCAACGCTCACCCCACTATACCGCGGAACAAATCCTCCTGTGGTTCTATCCCCGGCACCCAGCCTTCGTAGGTCGAGAAGGGAATGCCGTGATCGCGGATGATGGCGGCGGGAATGCATTGGTCCGTATTGCCCATCACGATATTCGCGGCCGTTGCGAGCTGGTCTGCGACTGCTTCGTACGTCATGCGCAGCTCCTTGCCGAACAGATCGCGTTTGCCGATTTGTGACGAGAGCGGATCGATGCCGCTCACGGCGAGCGCCATCGCATCCACGCCGATCCGCCGCGGACGGCAGCAGGAGTCGGAAAGGACAATTGCCAAGCGCTTCCGCTTCTTCTCAATTCCTGCTTCCAGCTCGCTTCGCAATTTTTTCACGGACTGTACCGGATCCCTTGGCCATCCGATGGCAAAGTTTTTCGCGATATTCGATTGATCCATTCCCGCATTGGCGGCGAGGAGCGTGCCTGCAGGAAAGCCGTCGGGTCGCAGCTCTGTGAGCATCACGGCGGGAGGAGATGCAAGCACGGCGCCATGCATCCGTTTCGTTTCCTCCAGCACCGCTTGCCAGAAGGCAGCCGAGCCGCCTTGCTCCGCGCGCTTTTTTGCCGCCGGGGAAATGCGAAGACTTCGCAGATCGATCGCCGCGCCTTCCGCCGTTGCTGCTGCTTTGGAGGAAATTACCAAGATGTCGCCGTCTCGTATGTCGCCTGCGTTCATCAGGATGCTTGCGAGTGCGTCTCCTGGATGGAGCAGGGG
>DAISLF010000079.1:0-4854 GCA_036820585.1 Candidatus Peribacteria bacterium
GCATCACTATCCGCTCACACCTCCTCCCTCCCTTCTCCTGGCTGTGGGACGGCTGGATGGCCTTCAGCAAGGCACTGGGCAAAGTCATGAGCGCGATCATCCTGACGATCCTCTGGATCATCGGCTTCGGACTCTACGGCATCGTGCTCAAAATCATCGCGCTGACGAGGAAAGAAGAGCCGAAAGCATCCTACTGGGTCACGCTGGAGAAAAACCCGCAGGACAATATGAAGTATCAGTTTTAATCGGTGAAGGATTTCGAGAAGATCGAGGAAAAACAGGAATCGCTGCTCTCTGCGATCTCCTTTGGACGAGCGCAAATTCCTCTCTGACAGGACGACGACTCTTCTCTACACTTCCCTCGTGCAGCCCGTCTACATTCTCGGCCTTTCTTGCTATTACCACGACAGCGCGGCCTGCCTCGTCAAAGATGGCGAGGTGATCTTCGCGGCGCAGGAGGAACGCTATACCCGCAAAAAGCAGGATGAATCGTTGCCGGAGCATGCCATCGAGCAGGCTTTGAAATTCGCCGGCATCACGATCGATGCCGTCTCCGCGGTGGGATTTTACGAGAAGCCGTTCCTCAAGTTTTTCGATCGGATCCTGGGCACCTCCTTCAAGGTGTGGCCGCGCGGCTTCGTCATGTACCACCGCGCGATGCACGAGTGGATGAATACGAAGCTTTGGATCCCGCAAAATCTCAAAAAAGAACTCAAGTACAAAGGTCCCATCTACTACACGACGCACCACGAGTCGCATGCGGCTTCCTCGTATTACGTCTCGGGATTTCCGGACGCCGCCATCGTGACGGTGGATGGCGTCGGCGAATGGGCCACGACGACGGTCGGCCGGGGCAAAGGCAACGACCTGGATATCCTCCAGGAGATCCGCTTCCCGCATTCGCTGGGGCTCCTCTACTCCGCGCTCACCTATTACCTGGGATTTCGCGTCAACAGCGCCGAGTACAAAGTGATGGGCTTGGCGCCGTACGGCGAACCGAAATACATGGATCAGATGCGCAAGCTGATCGATGTGAAAGACGACGGCAGCTTTATACTGCGGATGGAATACTTCACCTTCGAGCATGGCCTGACGATGACCGGCCGCGCGATGGAAACGCTTTTCGGACAGAAGCGGCGCAAATCCGAATCGCCGCTGACGCAATTCCACAAAGACGTCGCGCGCAGCCTCCAAGAAATCACCGATGAAGTGATGCTGAAGCTCGTGGCGCACGCCAAAAAGCTCACGGGCAGCGAGAATCTCTGCCTGGCCGGAGGCGTGGCGCTCAATTGCGTCGCCAATGGGAAAATCCTGCGCTCCGGCCTCTTCCGCCAGATCTTCATCCAGCCCGCGTCCGGCGATGCGGGCGGGGCGTTGGGCGTCGCGCTCGCCATCTGGCACAAGGAATTCAAAGGCGCGCGGACGAAAAAAATGGAGCACGTCTATCTCGGCAATGAGTATACGAATGACGAGATCAAGGCATTTTTGCGAGAAAAGAATCTGCCCTATGAACGCCTGAGTGACGACGCCCTGATCGACACTGCGGCATCGCTTCTGGAAGGCGAGAACGTGATCGGCTGGTTCCAAGGACGCATGGAATACGGACCGCGGTCGCTCGGCAACCGCTCCATCATCGCGGATGCCCGCAACAAGGAGAACTGGCAAAAGGTGAATCTCAAAATCAAATTCCGCGAGAGCTTCCGCCCGTTCGCGCCCACCGTGCTCGAAGAAAAAGCTTCGCAATGGTTCGATTTGGATCGCGAGAGTCCCTACATGCTCCTCGTAGCCGATACGCTGCCCGCGAAACGCGACAAGATCCCGGCCGTCACGCACGTGGACGGCTCGGCCCGCATCCAGACCATCCGCCGCGATCAGAATCCGCGCTATTACGATCTCATCAAAGCATTCGAAGAGCGCTCCGGTTGCCCCGTCATCATCAATACGTCTTTCAACGTGCGCGGCGAGCCGATCGTGGAGAGCCCGGAGAATGCACTCAACTGTTTCCTGCATACTTACATGGATTATTTGGTGCTGGGCAACTGTATCCTCTGCAAAAAAGACATGCCCGAGAGCGTGCAGCGCGACACCGAAAAATATCTGAAGCAATTCCGGTTGGATTGAGGGAAATACCCATACATTCTGCAATGCGACTGAGCACCTTTCGATGCGATGCAATCGTTAATGCTGTTTTCAGAGATTACACCATTTGTCATGGTGAGCTTGTCGAAGCGCGACCAATGGACCTGTTCAGTAAGACGATATTTGTCGTGCCTGTTGGAGAAATCTTTCTTCCTGTTCTCAATTCCCCGCCGTCAGCGCAGCCACGGGCTGCCAAGAAATTTTGTTCTGTGTCGCCAATGCATTGGCAGCGGCCGCCATGCTGTCATATGCGGCGATACTCTCCTGGTACGCGGCGTATTCTTTTTGATAGATCGTGACGAGCAGGTTATACGCATCCACGCTCGCATTGAAGGCCTCGTTCTTTCCCGAGGCTTTCAGCTTCTCCATATCCGCTGTCTCGCGATCCAACACCGCTTGCTGCGCGTTGATGCGGGCTGTGAGCGTATCGATCGTCGCGCGCTGATTTTTCAATTGCTGGCTATAGCTTGCAAGCCGATAAGCAGGAGCATTCAAATTTTTCTGAAGAATGACAAAGCCGATGCCTGCAAGCAACGCGACCGTCAGCACGATGCCGGTACTCCACAGAACCGGCTGGCGGCGTATCGCCTGGAAGAGAGAGCCGCGAGACCGGGGAGCCGTGCTCCCGCCGCGCTGACGCTCCAGTTCCTGCGAGCCGAACAAATCCAGAACTCCCATGCGATGAGCATAGCAGAGACATTCGCGTTCCGGAGGCTCTGCGCTACAATCGGTGCGATGACGCCGCGCCTGCAAAGCAGTTTGATGAATATCGGTTTGCTTCTGGGAAGCATTCTCTTGGTGATCGCGGCGCTCGAGATCGGCCTGCGCGTTGCGGGCATCGATCAAGGCCACACTGTCCCGCCGCCGCTCTACCGCAAAAGCAGCAATCCGAATATCAGCTACGAGTTGAAACCGAATTTGAATATTCATGTCTTCCGTTCGACGGTGCAGACGGATGCTTCGGGACTGCGTTCACCCCAAGCCGACCCGGCCAAGCCGACGCTTGCGGTGCTTGGCGACTCCATCACCTTTGGCTACGGCCTGGAAGAGAGCCAAAGCATTCCGGGCCGGCTGCAGGAGATGCTGCCAGCATGGAACGTGGTCAATGCAGCCGTACCGGGCTATAACCTGCTGCAGGAAGCGGGGCTCTACCAAGAGAAAGTGGCAGCGCTCCAGCCCAAAGCGCTCGTCCTGATTTTTTACTGGAACGACTTGCACGACATGGTGCCCGCCGACCTGGCCCCCGATGGCAATCTCTATACACGCGGATCCACGCCTCCCTCGCAAGTCTGCGCTCCCGCGACCATCGGAATCCTCAGCATGATTCCCGGCAAATGTTGGCTGGATACGCACTCGGCGCTCTACCGAGTTTTAAAGAAATTCGCGCTCGCGCGCTTCATCAAAGAAAATCAGCAGCAGCAAATCGCGAATGAACGCGCCGATCTCTTCTCCGACTCTATCGATCAAAAGAGCGTGGATGCGTATGCCGCAGAGTTGAAAGCTTTCGCCGCGACGCTCCCGCCGACATTGCCGCGGCTCTTCGTCATTTGGCCCGAGCAGCCGCTGCATTTCCTCCTCCGTCCGCAAATGAAAGCGATCGCGCAGGCGCAAGGTTTTAAGGTCCTCGACTTCTACGAAATCTTCGGCAACGCGCCCGAAACGCTGAGCTGGGACACCGTCCATCCGGACGCCAAGACCGATAGCGAAGCGGCGGACGTGATCAAGGCCGTCTTGGATCATGAGAAGATGTTGCAACAGTGAAAAGAATCCGAGGAAACGGAAGTGTCCGAGGAAAGAATATTTTTCTCGAATTCCTATGGTTACTTCATTTCTCTGTATTCATCGCTCCACTGAACGCTTTCTTCATCCGCAGTCCCCACAACCGTACCAAGGTGGCAAGATACTTTTTGCCAAAGCGAACCACTTGCGCCGCTGTTTTGGAGACGCCCGCGCGGCGCGGCACGCATACATAAGGAATCTCGATGATTTTTTCGCCGCGCAGGATCGCGCGATAGATGAAATCCATGAAGTATTCGCCGTAGTCGCCGCGCAAAGGTATGGCGACAAGCACGCGCTTGCGCACCGCGATGAAGCCGCTGGTGTAATCGTGGAATGACGGCGACAAGAGCATGCGCGTGAGCCAGTTGAGAATCTTGCTGAGCGCGATCACCGTCTTTGATTCCTCGCCTTCTCCTTGCTTGGCGCTGCCGCCTCTGACGAAGCGCGAACCCACGGCGATGTCGTAGCCTTCGTCGATTTCCGTAAGCAGTTTGGGCAATATCTCCGGCGGCATGGAGAAATCACAGTCCATCCAAAGAACTACATCTCCTTTGGAAAGCTCGATCCCGCGCCGCAGGCTCTTCGTGAGGCCGCGGTCCGTCATGCGGGTTTCCAGGCGCAAACCCGGTACGCTGCCTTCTTGGATCAACCCCGCGACGAGCTGCGATGTGCCATCGGGCGAGTTATCGTCCACCACGATGATTTCTTTAGGTCGCGTCACCGCATGATCGATCGCGCGGATGAGATCCACGATATTCCCCGCTTCGTCGTACGTGGGCAGGACGATGGAAACGAGGGAAGACATGGAGAGAGGATACAGAAGACGCAGAGGAATGACTCATCGTAGAAAGAAAAGGCTGCCTTCTCTGCTGGGTCTTTATTAGACCCACTGCATAACAGCTAACAATCAGGCACGGCTTTCCCTTTCCCGGTGAT
>DAISLF010000080.1:0-2010 GCA_036820585.1 Candidatus Peribacteria bacterium
AGACGGAAAGGAGAGCCCGTTTGGTCATGGGGATGGAAAGAGCGTCCGAAGTGTAGCGGCTGGAGGCCGAAAAACCAATGGAGGAGTTTGGAGTGCCAGAAGCGAGTCCGAGAAACGAGTGACGGAACTCGAAACTCAGTATTTGGCTTCCAGCCAGGATAAAGAGTTTTTTTCATTCTCTTTCGCCAAGACGATTTTTCTGCTATACTGTGGAGATTTCTTCTCTCCAGAGAAACACATGCCCAAAAAGCAGCAAACACCACCGGAGCAGGATCTCAAGCCAACCGCTGTCAAAGAGCCGTCCGGCAAAGGCAAGAAGCGCATCCTGATCGTGGAAGACGAGAGGCCGCTGGCCCATGCGCTCGAACTCAAAATGACACATGAGGGATACGACGTGTGCGTGAAGCTGACGGGCGCGGAAGGACTGCAGGAAGCGCTGGCAGGAAAATACCATCTGATGCTTCTCGATCTCATCATGCCCGAGATGGATGGCTTCGCAGTGCTCGAGGCGCTGCGCCAAAAAGGCAACAAGATGCCGGTGATCGTGCTGAGCAACCTCGGCCAGGATGAAGACAAGCAAAAAGCCCTGGCACTGGGTGCGACCGATTATTTTGTGAAAGCGAACACGCCGATCTTGGAAATCGTCACGAAAGTAAAATCCATTCACTGAATACACATGCTTCCTCCGGATCACCCATCACCGAAGACCAATGACCAAGGCAAGCGTGGTGATCGCGTGATCGCGTGATCGGTCCTTTCCCCAGTCGTTTCCTTTCTTCCACTCTCCCATGCCCCTCAAAGACACCGACCTCGGCAAGATCCTCGTCGACAACAGCTACATCAGCGATACGGAGCTGCAGAAGGCGATCACGGAATCCAAGCAGCGCGATGTGCCGCTTAAAATGGTCCTCATCGAGTCGGGCTTGCTCACGCAAGAACTCTTCGAGAGCGCCTTGGCCGAGCACTATAAGCTGCCGTTTCTCGATCCCAAAGCCGATCCGCCGACTCCCGATAACGTCACGTCTCTGCCCGAGGAAATCGCCCGCACGTACTTCGCTATCGTAGTAAAGCGCGATGACAAGGCTGTGACCGTCGCCACATCGGATCCGGACAATACGCTGCTTGAAGAGGCGATCCGCCTGAATGTCGGCCAGCCGACTGCGCAATTCCCTGCCAAGGAACTCGATGCCAAAAAGAAGCTGACGGCCCGCAAGACTGCGGCGAGCGGGCATTTTTCTTTCAGCGGCGATAAGAAAGAGATACGCAAGCCCTTCACCGGGAAGATCCAATTCGTGTACGCGCCGCGCACGACCATCGAGGCGCTCTTCGCCCATTACCGCAAGCCGCTTGCGACTCGTTTCCAGGCGATCATCAATGAGCAGCGCAAGGTGGCCCCCGAAATCATCACCGAAATTTTCAACGACGCCATCGAGCTGCGCGCATCCGACATCCACTTCGAGCCGCAGGACAAGATCGTCATTGTGCGCTTCCGCGTGGACGGCGTGATGCACGAGGCCGGCCGCATCCCCAAGGAATACTACGAAGGCGTCATCAACCGCATCAAGATCGAAGCGAACATGCAGATCGACGAGCACTACGCCGCTCAGGACGGAGCCATACGCTACCAGACGCGCGCCGGCGCGATGATGGACATCCGCGTCTCCATCGTGCCGCTGGTGGATGGCGAAAAGATCGTACTGCGCCTGCTCTCCGAATATGTCCGTAACCTCACGCTGCTCGATCTCGGCTTCTCCGAGGAATACCGCAAGATCATCGAGATCGCCGCCCATAAACCCTTCGGCATGATCCTCACGACCGGCCCGACGGGTGCTGGGAAATCCACGACGCTCTATGCGCTCCTCAAAATGCGAAACCACCCGGACGTGAATATCTCCACCATCGAAGATCCGGTGGAATATAAGATCCCCGGCATCAACCACATCCAGGTGAACACGGAGACGAACCTGACCTTCGCCAATGGGCTGCGCGCGCTCGTGCGCCAAGATCCGA
>DAISLF010000080.1:2020-4812 GCA_036820585.1 Candidatus Peribacteria bacterium
AGATGGGCGTGGAGCCGTTTTTGCTCGCCTCCACCCTGGAAGTCGTCATCGGGCAGCGCCTCATCCGGCGCATCTGCCCGCAGTGCCGTTACAGCTACTCATTGCCCCTGGCCGGAGCCCGAAAACTCTTTCCGGGCGCGGACAAATATTTCGTCAAAAAAGATGACGTGCGTCTCTATAAAGGAAAGGGATGCGAATCGTGCGGCGGCACCGGCTACCGCGGACGTATCGGTATCTACGAATTGCTCGTCGTGACCCCCGAGATCCAGGAGCTCATCACGCGCAGAGCCTCCAGCACCGAGCTCAACCGGCAGGGCCGCAAACAAGGACTCAAGCTGCTCTTCGATGACGGCTTCGAGAAAGTGAAAGCAGGCATGACGACCATCGAGGAACTGATGCGCGTTGCCGCGCCGCCCGAACTTCTCTTCGCTTCCCATGACCGCAAGAAAAAATCCTGACACTATCGCCGGCGAATCTTCAACCGAGCGCCTCCTGCGGATGGCAGCCGCCAATGCCATGCCTGCGCATGCCATTGCGGCATTGCCGCGCCCCGGCACGAAGAAACGGCATAACGCGTTGATCGAGCTTCTCCGACGCTATCTGCCATTTTTACAGGGCCGCAAGCGCAAGCTGGTTCTTTCCTCCCTGCGGGCGCGCTCGCAGTCGCACGCAACCCACCGTCATGCGGCGCACCGGATAAAGCGGCATCCCACGCACCGCCGCCCTCACCCGTACAAAAAAATCCAAGCAAGCCGAGTGGTACGCGCCATGGCCGAGTCCGCCGCACCGATCGTCACGGAAAAGAAAACGACGGGTACGGCGGGAAAAAAAATCCTGAAAGGTTTCACGCCCGAGGAGCCGCATTTTGTGCCGATCGAAAAGAAGGAAGAGAAGAAATCAGTTGCCGCCGACTTCAGCGTGTGGGGAACCGCTGCGCAGCGCGCGAAGCAAGAGCAGCAGGATCATCGTGCGCTGGGCGATCGCTCTTCCTCAGGAGGATTCGCAGGATTCATTCACGATTACTTTCCGACATTCTTCGGGACGAGATCTGCCGCAACGCCCTCGACTTCGCCTCCGGGGGAAAAGAAAGCGCCACCGGCCGCAGAGCGCGGCATCGCGCCCATCGATTTGGATGCGCTGCTCACTCCTCCAGAGGCATCGCCTGCAGTGGGAAGGGCAACACCAGCACTGCCGAAAGAAGACCTTCTGAATGCGGGAAATGAGTCCCCCGTAGCGGCAAAAAAAGCGATGCTGCCGCCTGTTCGTTCCACTCCTTTCGTTGTCTCTCCGATGAAGGATGCGGCTGTGCAAGCAGCCAAAGCTCCGGTGGAAAAACCCATGAAGAAAGAAGAGAAAAAAAAGGAAGAGAAGGTGGGGGTACAGAAAGAGACGCCCGCAGCGGACGCTGCTCCCACGGAAATCGTCTATAAGCATATTGCCGTCCGCAAAGTGAGCTCTTTCAAGGAATTCCTCGGCTCCCTGCGGTACTTCGGCATGGGCAAGGAGCGCCAGGCGATCATCCAGAATCTTGCGATGATGCTCAATGCCGGTCTCCAACTCATTGATTCCATCAAGACGCTCCAGATGGAAACGCGCGCCAAGCCGATGCGCAACCTTCTTCAGCGCATAGTGGATGCGGTGGAGAACGGCAGCCCGCTGTGGCGGGCCATGGAGGACCAGCACTTCTTTCCGCCGCAAGCCATCGCGCTCATTCGCATCGGAGAAGAGGCCGGCGACCTGGCGGAGAATATGGAATACTTGGCCATTCAGCAGGAGAAAGACGCCGCGCTGCGCTCCAAAGTGACGATGGCCATGATTTATCCCGTCATCGTGCTCACGCTGATGTTCATCATCGTCGTGGGGCTCGGCATGTTCGTGCTCCCGAACCTCATCCAAGTGCTCTTCTCGCTCAATGTCCCGCTGCCGTTGGCGACACGCCTCGTCATCGGTTTCACCCAGCTCTTCACCACGTACGGAGCGGTGGCCGTGCCTTCGATGATCGCAGGATTCGTGACGCTTTCGATCCTCGGCAAATTCACGCGGCTCAAAGTGGTGGCGCAGTGGCTGCTCTTCCATATTCCCGGCATCGGGCGGCTGATGCGCGAAGCGACGATCGCGCGCTTCGGCGTCATTTTGGGAGGACTGCTGCAAGCGGGCGTGCCATTGGTAGACTCGCTCCATTCTCTTGCCGACGTCACTCCCATCGTTTCCTACAGCCGCTTCTACTCGCGCCTGCTTGACCACATCACCGTGGGCGACTCTTTCTCCAAAAGCTTTGCAAGCATCAGCGGCAGCAGGAAACTCCTGCCTATTTCGGTGCAGCAGCTGGTGGTGACAGGCGAAAAATCTGGCTCGCTCGCCAAAATTCTTCTGAAGATTTCCGATATTTACGAGAAGAAAGCGAACGACACGGCCCAGAAACTGCCGGTCATTCTAGAGCCGATGTTGTTGCTCTTCATTGGATCGCTCGTGGGCACCATCGCGTTTTCCATCATCGTGCCCATCTATTCGATCGTGGGGAATATCGGTCATTAATGAGGGGAGAAGGGCGAGAAGTGTGAGGAAAGGCAGAAAGGTATTGATGATAAAATCAGCATGACTTTCCTCGCTTTCCTTCCTTTCCTGCCTTCACCCCACCACCCCATCTTCTTTTCTTCTCTGCAACTTTCCCTTCCTCCTTCTCCTTGTACACTATTCGATATCCCCCCTCCACTTTTATGAAACACCGCGCATTCTCCTTAGTTGAACTTTTGGTTATCATCGGTGTTATGGCCGCTCTGGCGACGCTGACG
>DAISLF010000081.1:0-4711 GCA_036820585.1 Candidatus Peribacteria bacterium
CCAAGAGCGAGAACGCCCGCGAAAGGAACTTCTGCATAGCGAGGGCCCCACTGTAGGGGCAGCATGCATTCTTGAAAATGGGCGACCTTTGCGCGAGCGGCGATTCTTCCGCCTTCATTCCTCAGGGAGTGGCTACATGCAGCGCACAGTTCCCTTTCATGCATTGTATTGTCTGCGGCTGGCACGAGGCGCAAGCGGTTTGCGTCCCGGCACAAAGATGTTGGAACGCGGCAAAGGCAGCGAGACTTCCGGTCTCCGTCCTGCTGATGGCAAGCGCGCATTGCGACGAGACATCGCAGCCGATCGGGAGCAGCACGCAGTCTGCATCCGTTTCACAGGGTTGAGACTGTCCGGCTGTTTCTGCCAATGCAAACGCTTGCCGCCGGCATTCCAAAAACGGCGTGCGAGCGTTGAGGAAAATAACTCCAGCCAGGATCGTTCCCATTCCAAAGAGAGCGAAGAGGAAAGGGAAACGGGCCAGCCGAGGGTTGGGATTAGGGATAGGGTTGGGAGAAAAGGTATCTCCGAAAAAATTCAGTCCTAACCCAAACCCTTCTGCAATAACAACTTCTTCAGCTCCTCCTCGCTTTCCTCTTTCCCTATTACCACGAGCCGCAGCTCGCTGGACTTCAGGAGCCTTTTCGCCAGTGCGTCGATCTTCGCCTTCGTCACATTGTCGATCTGCTTGAAGTACTCGTTGAGGTCGCGCGTCTCGGGGTAGAGGAGCTCTTGCTTCCCGAAGAAGTGCGCGCGCTCTTCGCTGTCTTCCATGGAGAGCGTAATTTTTCCCTTGAGGTAATCTTTCGCACGCTGGATTTCTTCCTCCGTCACGCCATCCTTGGCACACGCTTCGTATTCATGGCGGATGGCGGAAATGGCTTCGTGGAGGCGCGATTGATCTACCCCTGCGCGCGTGGAGAGCGAGCCGGCGTCCAAGTAGCTGTCTACTTCCGTGGCGATGTAGTAGCAGAGCCCGCGCGCTTCGCGGATGCGCAAAAACATCCGGGAGCTCATGTTGCCGCCGAGTATCACGGCCAGGATTTTTTGCGTGAAGTGATTCTCGTCCATTGAGCTCACCCCCGGAACGCCGAGCACGAGATGTGCTTGCTCCGTATTCTTCGTGCGCAGGAAAATTTTCTTCTGGCCGTAGGTCTGGAAGGGAAGAAATTCGCGCGCATGCTTGCCGCTGAGTCCCGCGAAATATTGTTCGGTCAGCGCCTTCGCTTCCAGGGGCGTGATCTTGCCCGCGAATGCGATCACCAGGTTCTCCGCCGAGTAGAGCTCGTCTTTGTGCTTCTGAAAATCCTTCTGGTTCACGCTCTTGATCACTTCCTCGCGCCCGATGGTGTCCCAGCCCAGCGGATGGTCGCCGAAGAGCAGTTCCTCGAAGTCCCAGCCCGCGCGGTACATGGGAGTGTCTTGGTACATGCGCTCTTCCTCCATGATGACGCCGCGTTCCTTCTCGATCTCTTCCTGCGGGAAGGACGCATGCAACAGCATGTCGCCGAGGACGTCGCAGGCGAGCGTCACTTCCTCGCTCGCCACCTTCACGTAGTAGCCCGCGTATTCCTTCCCGGTGAAGGCGTTGAAATCGCCGCCGACGCCATCGATGGCGGCGCTCACTTCCTGCGTATTGCGGTATTTTTTGCCGCCCTTGAAGAACATGTGCTCCAAGAAATGGCTGATGCCGCGTTCCTTCTGCACCTCGTAGCGCGAACCGGCGCCGGCGAACACCATCACGGTGATGGACGCCGTTCCATCGATGGGAGCGGTGAGGATACGAAGGCCGGAGGGAAGAGTCTGAAGGGAAAACATAGTGATGTGAGTGTAGGGAGGTGGGCGCGGAATTGAAAATGGAGAATGGAAAATAAACGATTATGCCTATGGGCTGCGATTGTAATGCGCGAATAGGTCTTTCCAGCCGCCCATTGTCAATGTTGAATTACTCTTGTCCTTCGCGACATGAATCAGTACCCTGTGTCGGCAATGCTCAATAAGTTCAAATGGCGCCGGCGTCTTCGCAAGCACGGATATCGCACGCGAAGCAAAACCAAGAAAGGCAAGCAAGTCCTTGCCCGTCGCCGTCGTCAGGGCCGCAAGCGCCTGACCGTGAGCCATCCCAAGAAGAAGAAAAACTTGTAATACGGTTTTGAATTTCTTGAGATGCTTGGGAGAAGTGATAGAGTTTAATCATGCTTGATTTTGACTTAGAAGTTCTCTCTCCGTGGAATAGTGTGCAGTACCGAATGTTGGCTTTGCCTGGGACTGCGGGGAAAGTATTCGTCACGGATGCGCAGATTACTCCGGAACGCAAAGAATGAGTGAGTTTTGTTGCGAATAGAGACGTACAGCTAGAAGATCTTGCCGACTACCCGCACTTGCGAACGGTTTTTGCAGAAACCCTCCAACAATTGGATGATATCCTCCGCAAAATGCCATCATGGTTCAGTCATTCATCAGATGATTTTTCGGTCGGATGCGGCGGTTGAAATGGCTCCCGTAGCATAGATCCCATTCTATCCTGTAGAATGCAAAGCACATGCTTCGCTATCTCCAGCAGCTCTCGGGATTCTTCTTCTACGCGCTCGGCATTTCCTTTTTGATTGCCTATCTTTTGCTGCGTAACGCCCTCTGGCCCGATTTTTCGTCCATCTGGCTGCAGGTAGCCGATCTGCCTTTCGCGCTCTGTGCGATTCTGTACGGCGGGCTCAGTCTCTACCTCAGCCTCGCCATTCCCGGCCGCTCGGGACGGATGATCGGGTGGCTCATCGCAGTGCCGCTTGCCATCGTATTTTTGATATTAGTCATTTTGAATTTCTGGGGAGCGTGGCCGTTTGGGGTCTGATAAAACAATATCTCCCGCAGGGCGGATTCGGCAATCCGCGCGGGCCGCAAAGGTACCGAACTCCTGCTGCGATCGGAAAAATTTCAATACTCTACTTTCGTATCCTCGATGCTGCTGTCCGCATTCATTTTCCGCGCCAACACAAACAGATAATCGCTCAGACGATTGAGGAAAATCTGCGCGTGCTCGTTGACCTCTTCTTGCCGTGCAAGGGTGACCACACGGCGTTCCGCCCTGCGGCAGACGGTGCGGGCCAGGTGCAGATGTGCGCTTAGCGAAGAGCCGCCGGGCAAAATAAAAGCCATCTGCGTCGGCAGTGATGGTTCGATTTCTTGGATCCACTCTTCCAGTTCTTCCACATGCTTGGCAGACATCCGTTCTTGTTTTTCATGTTTCCCCATCGGGGTCGCCAGATCGCCCCCGACACGGAAAAGAAGATGCTGAAGGTGCAGCAATTGTTTTCTCGCGTCATCCGGCATATTCGGCTGTATCAAAACAATGCCGAGAACTGCATTGCATTCATCCACGGTGCCGTAGGCTTCGATCCGCGCATCATCTTTGCTGCGCCGCTCGCCGCCGAAAAGTCCGGTAGTTCCGGTATCGCCCGTCTTTGTCACGATGGTCATAGGCTGAGCGTATCGCAGATTCGTTTGTTCGTTAATTCGTTTGTTCGTTACTCATTTTTCTCCTCAAACGAATAACCAGAAACCAGCAAACGCTATCCCATACTTTGTATCATCTCCTCATGGATTTTCTTCGCCTCCTCCTCCGTCAGTGTCCGGTCCGGCGCACGGTAGGTGAAGCGCAATGTCAGATTATATTCATCCTCTTTGAGAGGAGCACCAGAGTACACATCGACCACGTCCACGCTTTCGAGGAGCGGATTGCCGGCACGTAGAGTACGCAGCATTTCGCCGGTCTGTTCCTTCTGGCTAAGCAAGCGCGTCACGTCGTAGGTGACGGCGGGGAAGAGCGGCACGGGCTTGGCTGCCAAGGCAAGCTCTGGCAATGACAGCAGACAGGAAAGATCAAGAATGGCCGCCGCCGCGCGGTGCGGCAGGCCGAAATTTTCGCGTACCTGCGGATGCACTTCGAAGAGGAGTCCGATGGCGGCGAGCGGTTCGCTGGGCGCATCGCTGCGCACTGCATTCTTCGGTCGCGCATAGAGAGCGGCGAAGCGGCCGGGATGCGCATACGCCGGAGCGCAGCCGGTAGGCGCGGCCTCCAGGCGGAAGCCAAGAGCATCGAGCACGGCAGAGAGATTTCGCTTCAGAAGCAAAAACGGATCATGCGACAGGTTCTGCGCGTTGGCGTGCATGCTTGCCAGCAGAAGCGTCATCTCGTCGTGCTCCGGAGCATTTTTGGAAAACACATGACCCCAATGGAATGTGCGCAGGAAGTCGCCGGAGGTCAGGATGTTGCGACCGGCATGTTCCAACAAAGAGGGCAGAGTGCTCGTATGCAGCAAACTGAGCTCCTCGCCGATGGGGTTTTGGATCTGCAGCGCTTCGGTGGGATCCATGTTGGTTTTTTGCAGAAGCGATGCGCCGACCAGAGACACC
This sequence comes from Candidatus Peribacteria bacterium, assembly GCA_036820585.1. Classification (GTDB taxonomy): domain Bacteria; phylum Patescibacteriota; class Gracilibacteria; order Peribacterales; family Peribacteraceae; genus DAISLF01. The sequence continues at coordinate 4,408 of DAISLF010000081.1, forward strand.
GGAAGGATCTCGATGAACGCCTCTTCCTTCAAAGCATCACGCAGCCGGTGCAGGCGCGGGCTGCGCTTGGGCGGATGCGTCGCGGCCACCGGCATGCGCGCTTCGATCTCGTTATAGCCGACGACGCGTCCCACTTCCTCGATCAAATCATGCCAGCCGCGGATGTCGCCCACGCGGTGGGGAGGGGGAGTGACGGTGAGGGATGAGGCTCGTTTTTCGTTTGTTGTTTTTCGTTTGCTCGTTTTCACGTCGAATGCAAGAGCCGACAAAATCTCCACTATTCGCTTCTCGGGCACTTCCATGC
>DAISLF010000082.1:0-4709 GCA_036820585.1 Candidatus Peribacteria bacterium
CCGCGCGCATCCCGGATGGCGCGCTGCTCGTCTGCGTCGGTCGCATGCCGCCCTACGCTATCAGTCGCCTGCTTCCCGACGTTCGAAGCCTGTCCTGAGCCGGGCCGAGGGATCCGAAGTCCTTCCCTGATTATTCCTCCCTTTGGAAAAAATCGCATCATCATGTCCTTCCTGCACCCCATCCATCACACTTTCGCGCCCATGGCTGATCGCGGGCAACGCATGCGTGCTTTGCGCATTTCCTATGCGCCGTGGGCCTACCGGCGCGGACCGGCCATGGCCGCATTGGAGCAATCGATGGCGATGGCGCTCGGCGGCGACGTGATCACCTTCGCATCGGGGCGCGAGGCGCTCTTGGCGCTTCTCTTGAGCCTGCACTGCAAAGAAGGAGACGAGATCGTCGTGCAAGGCTACACGTGCGTTGCCGTGCCCAATGCCATCAAGGCCGCGGGGCTGCGTCCGGTGTACTGCGATATTACCGAAGACACCCTCAACCTGGATCCCGCCGCGCTGTCGCACTGCATCACCAAGCGGACGCGTGCCATCCTCTGCCAGCACACCTTCGGCATCCCGGCGAAGACCGAGAAGCTGCGGATGTTCTGCGATCACCTACAGCTCCTGCTCATCGAGGATTGCGCCCACATTCTGCCCGATGACCGCGGCCCCAAAAGCATCGGCGCGTTCGGAGATTTTTTGCTCCTGAGCTTCGGGCGCGAGAAAGCGATCTCGGGCGTCGCCGGCGGCGCCATCGTCTGCCGCGGGCATGCACAGACGGCGCGCGAGCTGCAAGACCTGCAAAAAAACGCGCGCGATCTTCCATGGTGGACCGTCGCGCGGCTGCTGGAGTATCCCAACATCTACGCGCTCGGCAAGGCGTTCTACGCGCTTTGCATCGGCAAGGCGTTCCTGTGGCTCATGGGCAAGCTGCATCTGCTCGTGCCTATCTATTCGGGCGAAGAAAAACACGGCCGGATGCCGACGACGCTGCATCGTTTGCCCAATGTTTGCGCGGCACTTGCTCTGGAGCAGTGGAAAAGAATCCGCCGGATCAATGACCATCGCCGGCTGCTCACGCAGTATTATCTGCGCGAAGCCCGCAGCAGGGCATGGCCCATCCTCGCAGGCATCAGCGACGATTTGCCGCTCCAGAAATTCCCGCTGTTCGTGCAGCGCGCGGAGCATATCCGCAGCGCGCTCAAGAAAAAAAATATCCATCTGCAGGACGGCTGGGCCGGCTGTGTCGTCTGCCCGCCCTCGATTGATATCGCCGATACAGGCTACGAACTGGGAAAAGATCCGCACGCCGAGGCGGTGTGCAAAGAAATCCTGTCGCTCCCTACCCACCTCACGATGACGATGGAACAGGCAAAGGAGTTGGTGGAGGCGGTGGATGCGCTGCTGCCCTCTGCTTGATCGAGAATCTGAGTAACTGAGAAACAAGACACTTCTATCATCTTTGCCCAGTTACTCAGTTATTCAGTTACTCTGCCATTCCGAGATTCTGTTACTCTAGCTCCCATGAGTACTTTCTCCCCCGCCCAAGATGCAGCCGCTTGGGATGCCTTCCTGTGTAGCCAGCGCTACTCGCCCTTTCTCCAGAGCTGGACGATGGGCGAGGTGTATCGGTCGGTCGGCCAAGAACCCATCCGGTTGGAGGCACGGGAGAACGGGAAGATCGTCGGCATCTGCTTCGGACATATCGTCCGTGCGCGTCGCGGCACGCACCTCTCGATCCCGTACGGTCCCGTTGTCGAACGACCTGAAATTGCAGCACTGCTCATCGACGCACTCAAGCCCATCGCACTTGCGAAAGGCTGCGCATTCCTGCGCCTCAGTCCCTTCTGGCCGAACCAACAAGATCTGACGGCACTCGGCACTCAAAAGATCTATCCGTCTCCTCTCCATTTGCTGGCGGAACATTTGTGGTATCTGCCGCTCACGGAACCTGACAGTTGGAAAGAAGCTGCTTCCACCGAGAATGGAACACCGAGAACCGAGGACGAGATCTTCAAAAATTTACGCTCGACGACACGAAATCTCATCCGCCGTGCGCAGAAAGAAGGAGTGACGGTGACTGCCTCCGCGGACCCAGAGGCGGATATTTCTTTCTTCTTGGCGCTGCACGAAGAGACGCGCAAGCGCCACGGTTTCACGCCGTATACCGATTCGTTTTTCCGCGCGCAGCTGGAGCATTTCGCGCCTCGCAAGGAAGCGACGCTCTATCTCGCCCGCTACCAAGGAGAGGTGATCGCCGCATCCATGCACATGCATCTGGGCAGCGAGACCAGCTACCATCACGGCGCCAGCACGCACAAATTTTCAAAAATCCCGGCGAGTTACCTGCTCCAATGGACCGCCATCAAAGATGCGCTCTATCGCGGCGACCGCATTTATAATTTCTGGGGCATCGCACCCATGGAAGAAGCTCCCGGCGGCCCGAAGCCCCGGGCCGATCATCCCTTCGCGGGCGTCACGCTCTTCAAGACCGGCTTTGGCGGCAGCCTGCTGGAGCTCACCCACTGCATGGATATCCCGCTCTCGCCAAAGTACCGGCTGACGCGGGCATTCGAATACGTGCGCAAGTGGAGAAGAGGGTTTTGATCAAAGAAATCCGAGGAAACCAAAGAGCCCGGCGATTTCGAAAAATTTCGACTCTCGGTTTCCTCGGATTCGTCGGCTTCCTGACAACCTCTGCGCGCCGGCGTACACTCCCCGCATGCCCAAAAAAATGTCTATCACCGACGAAGCAATATCGCAGCAAGCACCTGACTCTTCTGTCACTCATGCAAAGAGCGAGAGGAGCGACGCGACGATGCTGGAAGAGAAGCTCGATGCGGTCCTCGCGCACCTCGCGCGCATGGATAAGCGCGATCGTCTGCGTACGTGGGGAGGATTGCTGCGGGGAATCATCGCGGTCATCCCGCTGTTTCTGTTTCTCTGGAGTTCCGTGTATCTGTACCAGCACGGCAAAGAAATCATTTCGCTCATCGCCTCCGAGTCCGCCAAGCAAGCGGCGCAGTACTCGCAAGGCCAGGGCGAAAGCCTCCTGCAACGGATGCAGAACATGCTGCCGCACAAATAGGGTTTGGGTTAGGGTTAGGGTTAGACGGCCGGAATGAAGAAACGGCCTAACCCAAATCCTCTCCCTCGCTGTCTCACCAAAGAACCCGGATCGCTCCGGGCCCATGGTTTGCCGTATATCAGTCTGTTGCTACTGGAGGAAGCCCGCGAGATCCTGGGCCGTCATGCTGCCCGTCACCGTGATCGTGGGGAGCCGGAGGAACTGGTCGCGCGTGAAGGATGTATCCGGCACCGTGCCGAGGCCGAAGAGATACCCGGCCGCTTGCGCCTGCTGGAGCACGCGGTCGTTCACGCCGCCCTGGGGATAGTCCGCGGCGAAGACCGTTTTCTTGGTGGTGTCTTCGAGTAAGCCGCGGCTCTGCTGGAGCTCCAGCTTGATCTGCGAATTGGTGAGCCCGCGCAGGTCGTCGCCCGTGTGCGCGCCGGACTCCAAATCGAATCCGTCCGCCTGGAGCGTCAGCAGCATTTTCTGGCTGATGCCGCTCACGCCGATATGCTGCGTCTGGATGAAGAACGTCGCCGGAATGTTTGCCGCATAGAGCGCATCGGATACTCCTTTGATGTTGTCCGGCGTCAGACCGGAGACCGTCACGATCATATTCTTGCCATGCAAACTCGTATTTTTATACTCCTGCGCGAGCACGATGTCGAAGAAATTGCGCATCGTCAGGATCGTCACGCCGGCCTGACGCAAGCCTTGAACGACCGACAAGAGCTGATCGGGCTTGCCGAGCGCGTCCATCTGGAAGCGCAGGATGGGCACATGGAACGTATTCTGCCGCACGATGAAGACAGGATGGAACGGCGCCAGGAACTGCATGGAGACATAGCCCGTCTTGCCGTTCACCGTCACCTTCGCCCAATCTTTGTCGACGCTCAGCGGCTTCACGAATTCCTGTCCGTTGATGACTCCGATTTTCTCGCTGCCGGCATCGGGCGTGCTGCGCACATTCACGAATCCGAAGTTCACGAAGTACTGTCCCGCGTACGCCTTCTGCTCCGCCGCCAATGTATCGTCGCTCACCACTTTCGCGATATAGTGCGTGGCCACATATCCCTGCTTGCCCGACGGAAGCTGCACCTTCGCCCAACCCGCATTCACGAATCCAAGCAGCGTGAGCGCATCGCCGCTCGTAAGCTTTTCGACGAACACGCCCCCCGACTGCGGCTCGGAACGCACATTCAAGAATGCGTTCGTGACGCGGAACTCGTTGCCGGCGGCCTTCCCCGGCATACCGCGGATCGCGTCATACTGCTTCATCAGCGCGGGATCGGCCGCAATACTCGGAGCTGTACCGCTTCCCGCTGCCATCAGATCCAACCGAGGCAAGGGTGCCGTCACTGCGCCCGATGCGGAGGCCGCGCTTGCCGCCACGCTGCCCGTGCCGCCTTGCGCCAGATCGTGAAACTTCGCGATGTCGTCGGCCGTGAAGGTCGTATCATCCGTCTTCTGCGACTGGTCCTGGGGACCCTTGATGGCACGGCTGCAGCCAGCGAAGAGAATGCCGAAGCAGGCGATGATCAGGAACGCGACGAGCGGCGCGTAATGGAAACCCGATGAGTTCCTGCGGGCGACGGGGCGACGGCGAGACCGGTACATGGGGAAGGAAGGGAAAGAGGGAAACCTG